>JBGTCB010001057.1:0-18292 GCA_041748995.1 Saprospiraceae bacterium
TCCGGATGATCTCAGTCCGGCTGGTGATGCCGACTATCTTGAATTGGGCTGTGACCATATCGGATCCCGGTTGGTCCGATTATGGGTGATCAGTCATCCCAGTGGAACCGTCGACTATTGTGATGTAGTTTTAATCGTCCAGTCTGACTTTACAGGATGTACTCCTGACGACAACGACCAGAGCACATCCCTTGATAGGGAAATGGAGGTGACTGGACTCAGTCCCCATCAATATCGATTGTCCACAGATGAGTCCGGAGAAAACATACAACTGTCATCTAAAGTAAATGCCAGGGGATTTAATTCAGGTGAGATCTATGAGTTGGATCAGAATAAACCCAATCCTTTCCGATCGGAAACTACGATTGGTTTTACCCTTCCCCAAAGTATGGAAGCTGTGATAACCCTTTACGATTTAAGTGGTAAGCTAATTAAAAAATATACCGGATATTATCCAATGGGCTATAGCCAATTGACGATTCATAAAAACGATTTGCCATCTTCGGCAATCATTTTATATCGGTTGGAGGCAGGCGATTATTCCGGAATTAAGAGAATGATCCTGATAGAATAGTAATCAAGGCACCTCTAAAAACCTCTGAAATTAGGCAAATTCAAAAAGAACCAAGCGAGACGAGGAATCGCGAGGGAGCTTAGCAGGAGCTAAGTGACTGAGGGATAACGAAGTATCGTGCAGGTTATTTTTGAATAGCTTATAGTAGATAAGCGGTTGACAATTGAACGGGGTTTTTAGAGGTGCCCCAACAAGAAAAAGGCTTTTTGGATTGTTTTATGCAGGGTAGAAATACCCTGCATTTTTTTACTTGTAATTTGAGAAATATCTGTTAATCCGGGATTATCACGGATGTGGTGGTCATCAAGTCAATCCCTTAGACAACGAACCGACGAGCCCGCCACCTTAAACTCAATGATACGGTCTACATAGGCATTGTTGAATTCCAGTTCGCGCATCCAGGCGTAGTCTGGACCGAACTCCGAAGAACTCCACCCGTAACCGAAGACCCCAATAGAGACGAATGACTCCATCAGAAAAGAACTGCGGAAGCCGCCAGGAAGCCCTGAAAAACCACTTGCATTCGTGGCGCCAGTGTTGGGACTGGTCCAATGAGCAGTGCCCATTTCCTTCATTGGGCCTCCTGCCACACTTAAACCCCCGAGAAAGCTCGTAAGGGTGGTCCACTCTGCATAGCTGGGTACATGCCAGCCTGTCGGGCAAAGTCCTCTGGCATCGATCACCGCATACCAGTTGTACAATTTGCCATAGGGCTGATTGTAACTATTGTCGTTGGCGTACCAACACCATGCGCCAGAGCTGGCATTTTGCCAGGCTGTATTGTCAGTTTCCTGCGGTATAGCAGTGCCTTCACGGTACTTACTGGTTCTCAAATTGACGGCCATCCATTCCTGGGTGCCGATTTTGATCGTTTGGTATTTATTACCATCTACATCTATAACTACACCTTCAAACGCAACTCCACTTGTCAGCGAAATCCATTTCGATCCATTCCAGCCCAAAAAATCAGTGCCAGTCCAACGTATGGTGCCTGGATCGGGAGTAGGATTATCAGAACTGCTCATCTTAATATCACCTTCCACTTCCAGGTTTTGAGCGTAGATGAAGGAGTTCAGCAATAATATAAGAATTGTCAATGGTGCTGTTCTTATCATGGTCGTCAACATTGGCTGTCAAATTACAAAAAGAGCTTCGAAAGAATCTTTGTAACCATTGTTTATTTTTTAGTTATAACTAAACCGAATACCCTCAAGGCCAGAATTGAAATCGCGATGTGGTCAAGTAAATACTATCCCATTTGGCTTTGAAATGACTCTCCGATTTGATCATTTTTCTTCTTCGCTGGCTCCAAGCCCATATGCAATTCCGCTCGTTCTATGACTGAATCCGCATAATTCCATCTCGATCAAATATTTCAACCAATTTGTCTTTTGCCAGGAGTAAGGGGTCCCATCGGATAACTCTTTTTTATCTTCTATAAACCCATTTCCGAATCTCGGAGTTCTTTCGTAGGGTGCGTTTATTTTTACGACATTTATAGTCTTCAATTAGTAATCAAACCTTATGAAGATAGCTGTCTTTCCCGGATCGTTCGATCCGATTACCAGTGGCCATGTCGACATTGTCAGACGGGCTATTCCTCTGTTCGATCGGATTGTCGTTGCCATTGGTGAAAATTCGCAGAAGAGCTATTTATTTCCCCTGCAACAAAGACTGGATTGGCTTAAGGAAGTCTTTAATAATGAGCCTTCTATTTCTATTGATCATTATGAAGGTCTCACCGCTCATTTTTGTCGAAAAATAAAAGCTCAGTATATGATCAGGGGCCTGCGAAATGCTTCGGATTTTGACTATGAAAAGACAATCAGCCAGATTAATTCGATTGTTGTCGGCAACCTCGAAACAGTTTTTTTGATCAGTCGACCTGAGTTTTCTCACATCAGTTCGACCATCGTCCGGGAAATCATCAAGGGTGGGGGAGATGCAAGGTCTTTTCTACCCGAGATCATTTCACTTTAAGCACTCACCTAACAGGACCTGGCAAAAAACTATCTTTGTGCCAATCAAAGTGGTCAACAAATGTCAAATGCGATCTATGAATTGCCGGTAGTTTATAACGAACCTGTACTGGACTTTGCACCGGGATCTTCAGAAAGAGTTGGTATCAAAAGGACTATCCAGGAAGTGAAATCTGAACAATGGGATATCCCTATGATCATTGATGGAAGGGAGGTGCGCACCCGGGATAAGCAGACCATACATGCTCCTCATGCATTACATGAGGTTCTGGGTACCTATAGCCGGGGCAATGCCCGTCATGTGAAAGACGCAATTCAGGCAGCCCTTAAAGCTAAAAAAGACTGGGAGTTTATGCCCTGGCATGAACGGGCTGCAATTTTCCTCCGGGCGGCAGAACTGCTTTCAGGCCCCTATCGGGATCGGATGAATGCCGCTACAATGCTGGGTCAATCAAAGAATATATACCAGTCCGAAATCGATAGTGTAGCTGAACTGGCTGATTTTTACCGGTATAATGCTACATACATGACAGAAATCTATCAACAACAACCGGAAAGTTCTGCTGGTGTATGGAATCGGTTGGAATACCGTCCGTTGGAAGGATTTGTTTTTGCTCTCACACCTTTCAATTTTACTTCAATCGCCGGTAATTTGCCCGGGGCGCCTGCTTTGATGGGCAATACCGTCGTGTGGAAATGTGCAGAAACTCAAATTTACTCGGCGCATGTAATTATGGAGATCCTCCGGGAGGCGGGATTACCAGATGGGGTGATTAACCTGGTCTTTGTGGATGGCCCGGAAGCAGGCAAGGTAGTATTGAAGCACCCCGATTTTGCCGGGTTACACTTTACGGGAAGTACCGGAGTATTTCAATTACTCTGGCAGAACATTGGGGAAAATTTGAAGCGATACCGGTCTTATCCCCGCATAGTAGGAGAGACCGGAGGGAAAGATTTCGTATTAGCCCATCCATCAGCGGATGCAAAACAGGTAGCAACGGCTTTGTCAAGAGGTGCTTTTGAGTTCCAGGGTCAAAAATGCTCCGCCGCAAGCCGGGCGTATATTCCTTCTAATCTGTGGAAGGAAGTGAGTCAAAATTTGAGAAATGACCTGTCCTCGATGAAAATGGGTTCTCCTGAAGATTTTTCTAATTTTATCAATGCCGTCATCGATGGCAAAGCCTTCAACAGCATCACGGGTTATATTAAAAAAGCAAAGCAGGATAACTCGGTCAGTATTCTGGCTGGTGGTGGGTTTGACAACTCAGAGGGTTGTTTTATCCAACCTACTGTGTTAAGGACTCAGGATCCTTTTTATCGAACGATGACTGAGGAAATTTTCGGACCGGTATTAACCCTTTATACCTATGATGAAAAACAATACGATGAAACACTGAAGCTTGTTGATCAAACCTCACCTTATGCCCTCACAGGAGCAATATTTGCCCGGGAAAGGCAGGCCATTGTCAAAGCAACTCAAGAACTGAGAAATGCAGCTGGCAATTTCTATATAAACGATAAACCGACCGGCGCCGTAGTTGGTCAGCAACCATTTGGCGGAGCCAGAGCGAGTGGTACCAATGATAAGGCAGGATCAGTTCTCAATCTTTACCGGTGGGTATCACCGAGGACGATTAAAGAAAATTTTAATCCTCCTGTTGACTACCGGTATCCTTTTCTGGATGAAGAATGATTTGAATCTCTAGAAGCAACTTTTCAGAGGACACAGCCGTCTTGATTACAGAGGATTGGGATGCCCTTGTCGATGGTTATTGTGCTTCAGTGGTATGAGTCACTTCATCAATCGTAATCTCGGATCACTAAGGATTTTTTTCTTTAGATTTCACCAAACTTTGGTCAACAAAAAAAATACAGATAGTATGAAACTTAGAAAAATACTGATTTTTACCCTATTAGCCGTGTTAGGGACTACCATTCAGGCTCAAATCAGCGCCAGAATGTTTCGATATCCCGATGTTTCAAAGACCCATATTACGTTCACCTATGGAGGGGACATCTGGATAGTGCCGATTAGTGGTGGAGTTGCCCACAGACTAAGCTCACCGGTAGGTCCTGAAATATCACCAAAATTCTCTCCTGACGGCAGCATGATTGCATTCAGTGGAAACTATGATGGCAATATCGATATCTATGTGCTTCCGGCTTTAGGTGGATTGCCCACAAGGATAACCCATCACGGTATGGGTGATCGTATTCAGGATTGGTATCCTGACGGTGATAACATCTTGTATACCACTTCGATGAACAGTGGAAAGCAGCGTTTTAGTCAATTTTACAAGCTGAGCAAAGAAGGTGGATTACCCGAAAAATTGCCTCTGGCTTACGGCGAATTTGGATCATTAAATGCGGATGCTACAAAAATTGCCTTTACAGACAAATCGAGAGTCTTTCGCAATTGGAAGAGATACAAAGGTGGTATGGCGGCTGATATCTTCATCTTTGATCTGAAGACTTTCGAATCTGTCAATATCACCAATCATGAAGCCAATGACGAGATGCCTATGTGGTATGGTGATAGAGTATATTACCTGTCCGATAAAGGCCTGGAAAAGAGATATAATATCTGGTATTATGATACTGAGACGAAAGAGAATATCCAGGTAACCAACTTTGCTGATTTTGACATTCACATGCCTTCTATTGGCCCTGCAAATATGGTGTTTGAAGCAGGGGGTCATATGTATATCATGGACCTGACCGGGCATGAGCCAAAACAAGTGAAGATTCAAGTGACTACTGACCTGATCTCCATTAAACCCCGTAGTGTCAATGTGGCGGAATATGTACAAAATATCAATATCGCACCTGATGGTAACCGGGCTATCGTAGAGTCCAGAGGTGAACTATTTTCGGTACCGGCAGAGAAAGGGATCGTGCAAAACCTCACGCGCACCGGGGGTGTGGCTGAAAGATACCCTGCCTGGTCTCCTGATGGGCGTACCATAGCATATTGGAGCGATAAGTCAGGAGATTACGAACTAATGGTACGTGATTTAAAGAACGGATCGGAAAAACAACTGACCAACCTGGGACCCGGGTTCCGGTATCATCTCTTTTGGTCACCGGACAGTAAAAAGATTGTATTCGTTGATCAAACGATGACGATTTTAATGGCGGATGCGACCTCCGGAGATGTTGAAAAAATCGATCAGGATATAGCTCTGTTCGAGGGGGGATTGCAGGGTTTTCACGTAGAATGGTCTGTTGATAGTCGTTGGGTAAGCTACGACAAGACCCTTGAAAACAGGAATTCAGCCATATTTATTTATGATATAAAGGAAAAAACAAGCAAGCAAGTGACTTCCGGTTTCTATTCGGATCATGTAGGTGCTTTTGATCCGGAGGGAAAATACCTCTACCTTACAACTGATCGTAATTTTCAACCAATCTACTCAGATTATGACAATAGCTGGGTCTATCCGAATGCGACTGGTTTGGCCGCGATTGCACTAAGGAATGATGTGGCTTCTCCTCTGGCTCCTCAAAATGATACGGTCGCGATCGAGGTCAATGGGGAGGAGGAAGAAGATGAAGAGGATGACGATAGCGAGAAAGAAGATGGTGAGGAGAAAGATGATAAAGATGATGAGAAAGAGGACAAGGAGGTCACAGTGACTATTGATTTTGATGGTTTTGAAAGAAGATTGATCATGCTTCCTCCCACTCCGGGAAATATGGGAAGTGTAAGCGCGATCTCAGGAAAAGTTATCTATCAGCGTTTTCCCAATAGCGGTAGTGAACAGGAAGATGGATCTGTGATGATTTATGATCTGGAAGAACAGGAAGAAAAGACAATCATTTCCGGAGTCCGTGGTTATCGGATATCAGCCAATGGAAAGAGGATGGCAGTCTTCAAAAGCCGGCAGAGTGTGGCGATCATTGATGTTGCACCTGATCAAAAATTTGATAAGACTTTGGCATTGAGCGAACTGGAAATGACGGTGGATCCCCGCCTGGAGTGGAAACAGATTTTCAATGATGCCTGGAGATTTGAGCGGGACTTTTTCTATGATAAGAACATGCATGGTGTTGATTGGACCGGCATGAGATCGCATTATGGTCAACTGATTGATCACGCTGTGAGCCGTGATGATGTCAATTTTATTCTTGGTGAACTGATCGCCGAACTCAATGCATCACATACATACCGGGGTGGAGGTGATGAAGAAACACCTGACCAAAAGAGTGTTGGATATCTTGGAGTCGATTGGGCTATAGACCAGGGTCACTTCAAAGTCAAAGAAATAGTGAGAGGAGCCGATTGGGATAATGAGGTGCGCAGTCCTCTGGACCTGCCGGGAATCAATGTCAGTCAGGGTGATTTTATCCTGGCTGTCAATGGTATTGCCTTAAATGAGTATAGTGATCCCTGGGGAGCTTTCGAAGGCCTGGCTGGTAAAACAGTCGAATTGACGGTCAATAAAAAAGGAACCTTTGAGGGTGCCCGAAAAGTGATCGTAGAGACACTGAAAGATGAAACCAGACTACGTAATCTGGCCTGGATTGAACAAAACCGTAAGATCGTTGATGAGGCATCTGGTGGAAAAATAGGATATATTTATGTGCCCAGTACCGGTAGGGATGGACAGGAAGAACTGGTCAGACAATTTTATGCTCAATGGAACAAAGATGGTTTGATCATTGACGAACGGTTTAACAATGGCGGTCAGATTCCGGATCGCTTTATCGAACTTTTAAATCGTAAACCATTGGCTTACTGGTCTGTTCGGGATGGCAAAGATTGGCAGTGGCCTCCCGTCGCTCACTTTGGCTCCATGGCCATGCTCGCTAATGGATGGAGTGGTTCCGGAGGAGATGCATTTCCGGATTATTTCCAGAAAGCAGGTCTGGGACCGGTCATTGGAACCCGTACATGGGGTGGTTTGATCGGAATTTCAGGATCACCCGCCTTAATCGATGGTGGCACGGTAACGGTGCCTACTTTTCGGATGTATAATCCGGATGGCACCTGGTTTAAAGAAGGGTATGGAGTAGATCCCGACATTGAAGTGAAGGAAGATCCGACGGAACTGGCAAAAGGAAATGATACGCAACTACAAGCGGCAATCAAATATGTGATGGAGCAGATCGAGAAAAAAGGACCGGTCCATCCTCCAACACCAGGTAAAGAAAAACGTACCTGATTTAGAATAATTCGCCATTGTATTATTAAGGGCGTCCAAAAACAAATCTACATTCGTTTGGACGCTCTTTTTTTTTAGTATTTTTTACCTGAATTTGTGCAGATATTCCAAAAGGATACGTACCAGAATGGCGAAATTTTTCGGGATTTTCAACTTTCTCATGATAGCTGGGTTGAGTTTTGCCCGGCTGAATGCGCAGAATATAATATCCATCAGTCCCGGAGCAAGTGGTGGTTCGTATGGATTTGTGAGAACAGTGCATCAGGACATTCTGGCTATGTTTGGCAACGAAGCAGGATTGGCTTATCTCGATCATTTTTCTGCCTATGCTTCCGCTGAACGCCGGTTCAATCATGAAGGTCTGAATTTCTATTCGTTGGTGGCTGCCAAACCAACCCGATTGGGCACTTTTGGTCTGGCAATTTTTTATCACGGTTTTGAAAACTATAATGAACAACTCATTGGTTTAGCCTACGGACGGAAACTTATTGAACAGTTAGCCATTGGTGCCCGGTTTAATTTTGTACAGGCTAATATTCCTTCCAATGGCAGATCCTCATCCTTAACTGCTGAAGTTGGTATCCAATCGAAAATTGCTACTGGAGTGATATTGGGATTTCACATGTATAATCCTTTTGAAATTGAATGGCTTGACCAGGAAGTATTGCCCTCGATATTTAGCATTGGAATTGCTTACGAACCAACGTTAAAAGTCAGAGTGGTTGGGGAAGTTGAAAAAATATCAGATTTCAGGGAAAATTTCAAATTAGGTGTCCAATACTCAATTATTGATCCATTGTCACTGAGAATTGGCTTTAATACAAATCCGTCAATCGTCACTTTTGGTATTGGTTATAACCTGGATTCAGGGTTTTCCTTTGATGTTGGAAGTTCGGTGCACCAGGAATTGGGATTTAGTCCTTTGGGTGGCATTGGGTATGCAGGTAAAAATTAAATATGCAGATCTTAATTGTTTCGGCGACTCGAACAGAAATTGATCCTATTGTCAGAAAATTATCCGGAGGAGACAGTCTGAGACCGTCAATCACCACTGTTGTCTCGAGCGGCCATCAAGTAGATTTCCTGATAACCGGTATTGGTAGCATAGCCACATCTGTTGCTCTGTCTGCACATCTCTCCGCTAATAAATACGATCTGGTTCTTAATACAGGTATTGCCGGTTCTTTCAGAAAGGACTTCAAAATCGGTGATGTAGTTGTTGTCAGATCAGAAATATTTGGAGACCTGGGTATTGAAGAAGCCGATGGAAGTTTTTCGGATTTATTTGAGGCGGGATTGCTTGGTGCCGATGAATTTCCCTTCGTTGGACAAAAGATGGAATGCACTCTCGATTTGTCGAAGTTTAAATTTCCTAAGGTGAGGGGTTTGACGGTCAATCGTGTACACGGATATGAACCATCGATCAAAAAAATTACAGCAAAATATCAGCCGGATATTGAGACAATGGAGGGTGCCGCATTTTTTTATACCTGTCTTTTTCATCAACAAAAATGCATACAGCTACGCGCCATTTCAAATTATGTAGAAAAACGGAATCGGGAAAACTGGAATATTCCTTTATCAATTGAAAATCTGGCAATCCAGGTTTGTGATCTTTTGAAGCAGTTACCAGACAGGTGGAATTTATAAACTATATACAATCAAAGCAAATCTTATTTTTTAGATTCTTCAAAACTTCCCTCCTTTAGGTAGTAAAAATAAGAAAAATGACTCTTTTGTAAGCTCCGTGGGAGCAAAATCTTTGTAATAAATATAGCATCCGGCTCTGCTTAGCTCCAGCGGAGCGAAACGTCAGAAAGACACTGATTTACGGCTTTAGCCGTGACCTGAGATTCAAAGCTTCCCAGAAAAATGAACCTCTGCCAGGTGCTGAAATGAGGAGTGCCGTAACTATCTCCAGATCTGGATGATTCCATAGAGGGCAATGGCAAGAGTTGATGCAATACTGACCCATAACAAAATATCATAAATCAGTTTTGGCCTGAATTGTTCTATAAGCCGTTTATATCTCAAATGAATAATCACCCAAATAACCAATAATAAAATAACCGAAGTGATAATACCACCTGCAAGCACCATGGCTACCGGAAGTTTGATAAAAATGAAAATAAAGGCCCAGAGAAACGGGAATACCCAACTCAAGATGGCGATTGATTTCCTTCGCTGTTCATTATCGAAAAAATCCATCCAACCCAGTTGCCCGAAAACGTCTGAAAATTGACGTGTCCAGGCAGCCAGTGCTGCAAATAGGGTTGAAAAAAGGACCATAAATGCTCCACACATAAAAAACACTTTTGCACCGGGACCCAGGGATTCGGTATACATCCTGGATAAAGTTTCAACCATAGCATATCCTTCAGGAAGTTCACCGCTGGCATGCAGTACTGCCGCACCCAACAAATAAAAGGCAGCTGTCATCAGTGTATAAACAATCATGGCTGCAACAGCATCCATTTGCATGACTTTGATCCAACCCCGGGCCCTGGCAGCCCAGGCTTCCTTATTATCCCGGATACCGGTCTTGGCAGCATATCCTTTTTCCAGACACCAATAATTATATGCGATGATTTCATCGCCACCAACCCCGGTGATTCCAAATGCTCCGATCGCCACTGCCACAGCAAATGGGGGTAGTTTAAATTGTAAACCTTCCCAAATCTGATCTATCGAAATGGCATAAGGTGTGTATTTTAGGAAGAACAGGCAGACAAAGGTAAAGAGTGTAAAGAGCCCAATCATCACTAATGAAAACCTTTCAATAAACATATAATAACCTCTGAAAACCATCAGTGCAACGACCATGGCGAGAAACAGTGCATAAATAGAAATAGAGATCGAAGGTAAAGCAATATTTAAAATGATAGCCACTCCACCGATAATACCACCTAACTGTAGCATTTTGGAGAGCATTAATATAAAAAAACACCATACACTCCAATGTGCTCCCCGGAATCTCCTTCCAGGCATCCGGTTAAAAACCTGCATAGGTGTTTCACCCTGCAAAATCGTGTGTTTGGCAAATTCTATTTGCAGCATCACCTTAATCAGGCAACTCACAATTATAACCCAAAAAGTCACAAAGCCGGCTTTAGCACCCAGAGTTGTGGTGGCAATCAATTCACCCGAACCAACGATAGAAGCAGATAATATGAATCCCGGTCCCAGAAATTTCAATCGGGATAGGAAGGTAATAGGAGGATTTTCAACAAGTTGATGTTGAAAGGAATATTGGCTGACATTCATGCTTGCCAAATTAATGATTAACTCCAGACATTTGATCTCCGTTCTTCCTTTTATTTCGAACCACTATCAATTATTGTATCTTTCTTGTTCAAAGTAAATTTCATCCGGATGATAAATAAGTTGATTTTGGTTTTCGCCGGTATGTGGGGTGTACCTAATGTTTTCAGTCAGGTTTTGCTTGATGAATTTGTTTTTCAGGAGGCTCCTTTCCCCAGTTGCCATGCTTCTACGATCTGTGAAACCTCCGATGGATTTTTGGTAGCCTGGTTTGGTGGCACGCATGAAAAACATGATGATGTTGGCATCTGGGTCTCCCGGAAAACAGCTGATTCCTGGTCGATACCGAAGGAAGTTGCAAATGGAATCCAGCACCAGGACAAACGGTACCCTTGCTGGAATCCGGTGCTTTATCGTCATCCCTCCGGTAAGATTTCCCTTTATTACAAAGTAGGTCCGAGTCCCACGGATTGGTGGGGTATGCTTATCCATTCTGAAGATGGAGGTTCCACCTGGTCTGTTCCCAGAAGATTGCCGGAAGATATCCTGGGTCCCGTAAAAAACAAACCGGAACGTCTCCCAAACGGCAAGCTACTCTGTCCGTCAAGCACCGAAAATGATGGCTGGAGAGTCCATATGGAGCTGACTGATGATGAGGGCGTCTCATGGCAGCGGGTCGGACCGTTGGAGGGTGAGGATATCGAAGCGATTCAACCAGCAGTACTGGTTCATGGCAGTCGTTTACAGATTCTCTGTCGCTCAAAAGTCAACGGCATTGTTGAATCCTGGTCTGATGATGGGGGCCTCCACTGGAGCGCCTTAAAACCAACAGGCATGCCCAATCCAAATTCGGGGATTGATGCAGTCACCATCTCGAATGGCAGCCACTATATGGTATACAATCCTACATCAACTGCCACCGGTCAGTGGGGAGGAGAGCGATATCCATTGGTACTGGCAGTTTCAAAGGATGGCCATTCGTGGGAAACAGTTGCTACCCTCGAATCTCAACCGGGGGAATACTCTTATCCTGCGATTATCCAGTCATCAGCCGGACATCTGCACATTACGTACACCTGGAAGAGAGATAAGATTAAACATGTTGTCTTCAAACCTTAATGAAGAGCCTTTTTTTGAAATCCCTTAAATTATGGAGATAATGGTCATGTGGAGGATTATGCTAATGGTTTTTGCCGGGTTGGTTTTTACTGGTCCTGAGACAACCGAGCGAATTACCAAACAAGTAGTTACGGATTTAGATGACCTGGTGAGCTTTTATAAAGAGTTGCACAAAAAACCCGAATTATCCCTCTTCGAAAAGGAAACTTCCGCAAAACTCGCAGCTGAAATGCGTACGCTGGGTTTTGATGTCACCGAGAATTTCGGTGGATATGGGATTGTTTGCCAGATGAAAAATGGTCCAGGCCCTACCATCCTTTATCGGACTGACCTGGATGGATTACCTGTCATCGAGAAAACGGAATTGCCCTATGCAAGCACGCATTCGATGAAGGACGCCGACGGGATAGAAAACCGGACAATGCATGCCTGTGGCCATGACATCCATATGACTGTGTGGTTAGGAACCGCCAAAACTCTCAGTTCCATGCGGGATGCCTGGTCGGGAACTGCATTGTTTATTGGTCAACCGGCAGAGGAAATTGGAGCCGGTTCTAAACTGATGCTCGATGCCGGGCTCTATAAAAAGTTTCCTGTGCCGGATTACGGTGTAGGTCTTCATTCCAGTCCGGAAATTCCGGCGGGTAAAGTCGGATTTGGAAAAGGCTTTACCATGGCTCGGGCCGAAAGTATCGATATTAAAGTATTTGGCCGGGGGGCACACGGTGCTTCTCCCCACAAATCCATCGATCCGGTTGTCCTGGCTTCCCTGATGGTGATGGAGTTGCAAACTATCGTGAGCCGAAACGTAGATCCTCTCGAATCTGCTGTGCTTACCGTGGGTTCAATCAGCGGAGGGACCAAGCATAATATTATCCCGGACGAGGTCCGGATGCAAATCACACTCCGGACTTTTAAGGATGAGGTGCGTCGGCTGATACACAAACGTATTCGGGAAATTGCTAAAGGTATCGCTATCTCAGCGGGATTGCCGGAAGATCTCTATCCCGAAGTAACGATACCGGATCAAAGTACAGCTCCTAATTACAATAACCCCGACCTGGTTGACAGACTTTCAGCTTCGGCTGTACAAATATTGGGTAAAGACCAGGTCGTCATTGCAGCTCCCCAGATGGTGGCTGAGGATTTTTCACGCTATGGTCAGACTGAACACAAAGTACCTACTGTCCTTTTCTGGCTGGGTACCATACCCTCAGATCGCGCAGAGGCAGCACTCAATGGAGAAAGCATCCCGGCTTTGCATTCACCCTATTATTATCCCGACCCCCGACCCTCTATTGAAACAGGGGTGATGGTGACAACCCAGATCCTGGTAGATTTATTCAACATCGAAAACTAAACTTGGCCGACCTGACTTATAGTGCTTCGATTTGCTGACTTGCCCATTTTTTGTTGAAGTAGAGGGTCGTCATTTCTTCTGCGGCTTTGATAGTCATTACGTTTTTCTGAGAATCAAACAGCTCCATAAGGAGGTTATTCCGGATAATCAATGGCTTTTCAAACCAGGATTTCCCGCTTATTCGTATCTCCAATATGTCGTTGTGACGCACCGCCTTGATAATTCTGTACTCAGCATTTTCCTGGTTGTGTGTAAAAAATAAATGTTCATTCAGATAAGTCTGGATGTCTTCAATATGGGTTTTAAGGTCCTCTTCGTCTAAGTTTGGCCGGATGCCAAAGCGATGGTGCAAGGCATCTTCCAGGTCGTCGTGAAATATGCGGATAATCCCCTCCCAGGAACGGTCTGACTTGATATTAATCTCACAAGTGCTGAGATAGAAAGCATGCAACATACCCAGAAGTAACCAATGAAAACTGCACATAACTATCATTGCTCAAAAATAGGCGATTTTCCGTTTCATTACATAACCTGCAGCCCTTAACGGAATCATTATTCAGTTTAAGTATCAAGTGCTGATTTTGATAATAAGGCGTTCTGCCGACTTTGTATATAATGTAAGCAGTCATGACGTTGTCCTGGAAATGTCATCTGAATTGGTATCTTCAATTAGTGACACCAATAAACCACTGAGGGCTATTAAATATTTACGGACAATTTATTTCTGGAGAGATTGCTTATCTTGGCATCAAGATCGTCACTGCCTGCTATGAGAAATTTTTATCTGTGCCTCAGTCTGTGCCTTCCTTTCCATATGGTTGCACAGCCGATTGAAATCGATTTTTCCGCTCTACGGGAGTCCAGGCCCTGGCTGGCGACAGAACAGTGGGAACATATTCCGCCAAAAGTTACACCGGGTGTTTTGACCGCACCTCCTTCCGATGCGATCATATTATTTGACGGAGCCGACCTGTCAGCATGGAATAAACCCGAATACGGTTATGGTGCCCGTATGGATCAGGTAGTGTCGATCATCAATTGGAAACAGGAGCATTCGGAGAATGGTCGGGCAGAGTGGTTGATTAAGGATGGGCAATTAATTGTCAACCCCGGCACGGGTGCTATCGAAACCAATCAGGCTTTTGGTGATGTACAATTACATATAGAGTGGCTGGCTCCGGAGGATCCGGGTAAAAAGGACCAGGGTTACAGTAATAGTGGCGTCTTTCTTATGGGTCTTTATGAGATTCAGATTTTAAATTCTTATGAAAACGAAACCTATGCCAATGGCCAGGCAGCTTCCATGTATAAACAGTATAGCCCGTTGGTAAACGCTTCAAGGCCTCCGGGAGAATGGCAGGTTTATGATATTGTCTTTATGGCTCCCCGGTTTAAGGCAGATGGTAGTGTAGAGAAGCCAGCAACAATAACCGCTTTTCACAATAATGTATTGGTACAGAATCATGTCGAATTAAAAGGACCCTGTGTTTTCATTGGCGAGCCATACTATTTTAAACATCCTGAAAAACTACCGTTATTACTGCAGGACCATGGAGATAGAGTTCGCTACCGTAATATCTGGATACGTGAATTATGATTACGAAAATTGATTATTAAGACCGTGTTTTGAATCTGCTGAATTTATTTTTGTTTGGAGTTTCATTCAGTGCCCTGGGAGCTATACCACCAGGGTTGATTAATTTAGCGATTGCCGAGCGTGCGATTACCAGGGGCCACCGGGCGGGTATTATGGTTGCCCTGGGGGCAGGAGTGACACAAATGATCTATTCTTTTATCGCCGTGTATTTCATCGAGACCATTATTCGAAATGCAATTATTACGGAAACTATCAATTGGGTTGCTGGTAGTGTTTTTCTTGGACTGGGTTTATTCTATATAGTTAAAAAAGTAGAAACACTTGAACCGGTAAGAGATAGCAGTGATTCAAAACATTTTGGCTATGGGATTATGGTTGCAGCTATGAATTTCCTGATAATTCCTACCTGGATCCTTGTTGCGGTATGGCTTAAAAGTAATGGCTTTGATTTTACCCACCTTAGGGAAATCATCCTGGTTTCGCTGGGATCAGCTGCTGGAGCCATCCTGATTTTTATTGGTTATGTCAGAATGAGCCGCTATATACTACGAAAGATGTCGCGGATCATCCGATATACCAATCGATTTCTGGGCATAGTCTTTATAAGTCTCGCTGCTTATCAGATCTTGAGAATATTCTATTTTAGGAATTAGGAACACTTAGAATCACTCGCGTCAAAAACGTTTTTAATTAAACCGGGATTAATGTATTAGGTTTTTGTCGTGAAAGGCAGAAGTGCAATAAAGATGGGCCTGGCCCTGATGCACATGCCGTCAGGGTGCTCCAGAGGTTTTTGAGGGCATGAATGAGCGATTTGTTCTCTAAGGCACAACGAAGATCTGGTAGATCTTCGAGCGAATGAACCGCTCGCGGATGGGAAAGTATGGTCACCACCATGGGGAGCATCAAAAATCGATGATGTGCCCGTATTTGCAGCAATTATGCCTTGTAACAGAAAGTCTAATGCATTATCCCGGTTAAAAATATCAGCTGAATAATTCAATCCATTTGAATGAGGAAAATAGTGTGGCCTGTTGATTAGTTGGGATCATCGGTATCCGGCGGAACAGCACAAAGAGTGGTGATACCCCCATCAATCACAATCGTTTGTCCATTGATCTGACCTGAGTAGGGAGAGACCAGAAATAGGGCCAATCTGGATACATCTTCTGGCGTGGATGCTTTTCCGGTAGGAATCAATTGAGCCCAAGTCTTGTCATAGTTGGCGTCCATAGACATGGTCCGTTCCGTCGCAACAGCACCGGGAGCAATTGCATTGATCGTAATCCCATATTTAGTGATTTCCAGAACGAGATTTTTAGCCAGATTGCTGATAGCCGCCTTGGTCATCCCATAAGCTGCAAGAAAGGGATGAGACAATACTCCAGTAACGGATGCCATTAGCAGAATGCGTCCGGGTGTTTTCTGCCGGATCATTTGCAAGGCTGATTTCTGGGCAAGAAAATAAGACCCTTTGAGATTCAAGTTGGTCAGTTGATCGAATTGTTCTTCCGTAAAGTGAAGGAAGGAGCCATAACTCGTGATACCTGCATTGGCTATACTAATGTCCAGTTTTCCAAACCGGTTAACGGCTGAGGTGATCATATCTTCGATAGTTGCAATATGCCCTGCATCTCCGGCAAAGGGCAGGCAGCGGTCACTCTTTCCGAGACGATGGAAAGCCTCTTTTATGAGTGTCTCACTAATGTCATTAATTAAAACCGATGCACCTTGCTCCAACAATTGCCGGGCGATATCAAAGCCAATACCTGATCCTGCTCCGGTGACGATCGCCACCTTTCCTTCAAAAGAAGCCATATCCTGCATATATCCTCATTTTGTGGTTTTATCCTGCAATGATAATTATTCTGTCAGGGAAATTCGTGATAAAGTCAGGTCGGCGGGGATAATTTCTAACGATTAATTGTAAGCAAAAAGAAAAGGATCAGCCTCAAGACTGATCCTTTTTAAGAAGTAATGCTCTGCTCCGAATTGCGGACTAATACCCGGGGTTATTCTCGGTAATGGCAGAATTTCGTTCGATTTCTGTCTGAGGAATGGGCCACAATAAATGTCTGGGATATTCAAATTGAAAATTTGCGGATAAGTCGGTACTAAAACCGTTAATATCACCGGACCAATTACTGAGGTTGATATCTCCGGTGGCATCCCATCGCTTCAAATCCCACCAGCGCATATTTTCTTCACCGCAGAGTTCGATTAGTCGTTCATCCATGATCCATTGTAAAATTGTTGCATCATTTGTTTCACCCAGGTCACGATTTTCCGGTAAAACACTGATACTGGCAATACTATCAGCTGAACTTGCCCAATCTCTGGCCCGGGTCCGGACCTCGTTGATCAGCCCAATGGCTTCTGACTTGCTGCCACCGGACCTTAAGGTAGCTTCGGCAGCGACCAGTTTGATGTCAGCCAATCGTAAAATCCTTGGATTATTTTGCGAAGCAGGAAGGAAACCTGCTGATAATTGATCCAGGGCAACATGTCCATATTTGGTGAAGGACCGATCTTCTTCAGTGAAAAAAGCGATTCTTGGATCGGTTCCAAATTGATTGAAGACTTTTTGTGTCACCCGCCACGTTGTACTACCAAGATTTTGCCTTGCCGCATTACTTTCAGTCGTGAAAAATCCCCAGTAGGTTGACATGGTTTCAACTCCTCGCCAGGGACCATCATTGAACAACCATACATTATCCAGTCCGGGTGCTTTTGAAGCCTGAAATTCAAACAGTGACTCTTCATTATTTTCCGTCAACGCATTAAAATTATCGGTATAGCTACTGGTGAGTGTCCGGGTGCTGATACCCTTATAAGCATTAACTGAAGCTGTATAATCTGCTGAGTTTCCTGTATGATTGCCCCGGAAAAGATAAGCCTTTGCCAGCAAACCCCGTGCAGAGTCTTTAAAAGCTCTGCCCCGGTTTGCATTATCCCAGGAGTCTGGTAAAAGAGTGACGGCACTTTCCAGATCAGCGATAACCTGGTCTAACAATTGGGTACCCTGAGACCGGGGAGTGTTTGTGTTTTCACTGGTCAGCCGTTCGGTGATTAGTGGAGCAGTTCCATACATATTGTACAGTTTAAAGTATGTCAAAGCTCTGAGAAAAAGTGCTTCCCCTTCATTGTATTGGAGAAACTCCGGGTCATCAAAAGCTGCAGGATCGGCTTCAGATGCCTTCTCTATGATGATATTGGCTCTCTGTATGAGTTCATAAC
>JBGTCB010001058.1:0-6011 GCA_041748995.1 Saprospiraceae bacterium
TAAGCACAATGCCTTCAGGAATTTCGAATGCACAATATGTTGTGCACATAATTTATCCATTCTCACTTGCAGACCCTGATAAGGTGAGTTATTCAGTAAAACAAAAATCAGGGACATTTAGTAGTGCCCTGCTCTTCAATAATACTAATATAAATGGGGAAAATCTTTTCCTAAATCAATCAGCAAAAAATTACGATGGTATTATCGAAAGAAAATTCGCGCTTGGAACATCAACAGATGATTTAACATTCGATATTATAGCTGCTACAATGGTTGACCAAATTGCTAAAACAGTTCTTGAAACTTATACTATCAAAATGAGTCCAGTTTATCATGGTTCATTTGATCTAGGTCTAATTACAACGGATCTATCTAATCCAACTTATAATCTTGCTCAAGACCCAAATTCTTCAAATCAAGTCGTAAAGCAAACCGAAGCGAGTCCGAAAGGCGTCGTAACGATAATGGCATCATTCTACGTATCTCCCGTTATTCTACTTGAGAGTGTTTTTGGAAGAAAGAAAATTCCCTTTTATAAACTTACAGGTAGAAACTTTTTAGATGATCATAAATTTTATGAAAGATTTTATCCCACTATTGGAGTTGGTATAAGTGATAAGGCCTTTGAAAATATTTTTTATGGCATCAATTGGGAAGTTGCGAGGGGATTGAGTATATTTGGAGGGTGGCATTACGGTAAAGTAAATACATTTGAAATGCCAAATTTCCAAGCCGGCAAAACTCCAGTAACAAATGATCAATTTCAATTCTATCAAAATACGAAGTGGAAAACTTCAACAGCAATCGGTATAAAACTAGATATAATGATTGTTAGAAATCTATTTGGAACTGCTGCTACACAATAAAAATACCGCCAACAAAGCAGCTACAGTGTAAGCGTCCGGTCATGTACGTATAATTTCATTTGCACCCGCAGCTGATATTTCAAAAATCTACATTTTAGGGGTGCAAGAATTGATAACCGAGGGGTGGAGGTCCAGCACATAGAAGTAATCCTTTACCCGCTCTGGGTCCAGTTCCAAAAGACACAGTATTGAAATGCTAGGCAATATTAGGAATGTGTCGAGAATATGTTCTCACAGGCCACCTGACTGTCCTAAAATTGCGTTTGAATCCGTCCAGCCTGCCCTCCAAACCCACCCACCTCACCAATAGGCTCGGTTGTCCAGCGTTATACCACACGATCCAATTGCTCGTTTTATCTGATTCACATGATTTTAAATCACTTTTGAAAATACGACCCAATCAGCCAATTGAGATACCGAAGGTTTTCGTTCAACAGCTGTGGTAAAGCGGTGGTTCAGTGGAAAAACGTACATTTGTGCTCCGCATTAAGCGATCCCGGTAAAGATTGTTTTTAATTCGCGTCACCACCTTCTAGCTGGCTACCAAACCGTTAGATTACATGCTAAAAACAACGACCAGCAACAAGAGATGAATTAAATAATGACCAAAGAAAAACTAACGCTCTCTCAACTCGAACAGTATCTCTCAAAAGCAGCATGGATCCTAAAAGGTCCGGTTGACGCTTCGGATTTTAAAGTGTACATATTTCCCCTACTCTTTTTTAAACGGCTGTCTGACGTTTATGACGAAGAATCCCAGATGGCCTTAGCGGAATCTCAAGGTGACGAAGAGTATGCGGCTTTGCCGGAATTTCATCGGTTTGAGATTCCTGAAGATTGTCATTGGAATGATGTGCGTGAAACAACGACAAATGTAGGACAAGGTATTGAAAAGGCCTTTCGGGGCATTGAGCAAGCCAATCAGGAATTGCTGTACGGCATTTTTGGCGATGCACAGTGGAGCAACAAGAATAAACTTTCCGATCGCTTATTGATAGATCTGGTAGAACATTTTTCTCAGTACACTCTCTCAAACTCCCTGGTTGATGCAGACATTCTTGGACAGGCCTATGAATACCTGATTAAGCACTTTGCCGATTTGACCAATAAGAAAGCGGGTGAGTTTTATACTCCTCGTTCTGCGTGCATCTGCTTGGGCTTATACTCGATCCGCATGAAGGCGAGAGTGTATATGACCCTGCATGTGGTACCGGGGGCATGCTGCTGGAATGTGTCAATCATCTGCAGGCGGGAAACGAAGATTACCGGACATTGACATTATATGGCCAGGAAAAAAATCTGACTTCCAGCTCAATTGCCCGGATGAATATGTTCCTGCACGGAATTGAAGATTTCAATATCGTGCGGGGTGATACCCTCCGCAATCCGGCCTTTTTTGCAGCCGATGGACTGAAAACGTTTGATTGTGTCATTGCCAATCCACCTTTCTCTCTGGAGGATTGGGGTAGCGAAAACTGGGTGAATGATCCATATGGCAGGAATATAGCCGGTGTACCACCAAAAAGCAATGGGGATATGGCCTGGGTGCAGCATATGATTAAATCTATGAACAGCACCGGTCGGATGACAGTGGTCTTACCACACGGTGCATTGTTTCGCAAAGGTGCCGAGGGAAGGATCCGTGAAGAACTTATAAAACAAGATTTACTGGAAGCTGTGATTGGATTGGGTTCCAATATTTTTTACGGTACACAGCTTGCTGCCTGTGTCATGGTATTTAAGCAGAATAAAGCATCCAGCAAAAAGGGGAAGGTTCTTTTCATTGATGCATCGGAACAGATCCGGGTGGGTAGAGCGCAAAACTATTTAGAGCCTGAGCATGTCAACCAAATTTACAGTTGGTACAAATCCTTCTCCAATGTAGAGAATTATGTAAAAGTGGCATCGCTCGACGATCTAAAAGAAAATGAATTCAATCTGAATATTCCACTGTATGTGGAGAAAATCATTGAAGATAATTTACCCAGTGTAGAAGAAGCTCTGGCGGATTTAAAAACCGCCTGGGAGGAGAGTTTGAAAGCGGAAGAAAAATTTAAGAAAATATTAAGGGCTTTTAGCCATTAGCTATTTGCCAATAGCCAATAGCCAATAGCCATATTCAAAAAGGTATGAGAGATTTTAGAAAATTAGAAATATGGAATAAAGGTATATCGGTCGTGAAAGAAATATATTCACTTACCAAAAAATTGCCTGATAGTGAAAAATTTGGCTTGATTAGTCAAATGCAACGGTGTTCTGTTTCTATCCCTTCTAATATTGCAGAAGGTTGTAGTAGAAATAGTGAAATAGAGTTTAAACGATTTCTTGAAATTGCTATCGGTTCTACATTTGAACTAGAAACACAGATTATTCTTTGTGTGGAGATAGATTTTTTAAAAATGGAAAGTGTTCATTCATTACTAGTTGAATTAAACACATTGCAAAAACAATTGAATAGTCTTATTAGCAAAATAGCGAATGGCCTTTAGCCTTTAGCTATTAGCCTTTAGCCAGTAATCAATAACCCAAAAGCCAACAGCTAACAGCCAACAGCCCACAGCCCACAGCCAATAACCAACAGCCAAAAAAAGCCAACAGCCAACACCCAAAAGCCAACAGCCAACAGCCAACAACAATGACTCAACAAGAACTCGAAAAATACCTCTGGGGAGCCGCAAAAGTATTACGCGGTACGATCGATGCCGGAGATTATAAGCAATATATATTTCCCCTCCTATTTTTCAAACGGATATGCGATGTATACGATGAAGAATTTGAAAAGGCCCTGCAAGAAAGTGATGGAGACATGGAATACGCCGCCTTTGCCGAGCACCACCACTTTATAATGCCGCGGGAAGCGCACTGGAATACGGTACGCGAAACCACCACGAATGTGGGTATGGCTATCCAAAATGCCATGCGTGAAATTGAAAAGGCAAATCCCGATACGCTTTATGGCATTTTTGGCGATGCCAGCTGGACCAACAAAGACCGGCTTTCAGATGCCACCCTGATCAATTTGATTGAGCATTTCTCGCAGCACAAATTGAATCTCAGTACTGTCGCCGATGATAAACTGGGCAATGCATATGAATACCTGATTAAAGAATTTGCTGACGATAGCGGGCATACCGCTGCCGAATTTTATACCAATCGCACCGTTGTAAAACTTATGACCTTAATTATGGACCCCCAGCCGGGCGAAAGTGTATACGACCCGACTTGCGGCTCAGGTGGCTTATTGCTTAATTGTGCTTTGCATTTGCGTGATGAAGGCAAAGAATACCGCACCCTCAAATTATATGGCCAGGAAATTAACCTGATTACTTCTGCAATTGCCCGCATGAATATGTTTATGCACGGTATAGAAGAATTTAGCATCGTGCGTGGTGATACTTTAGCCCAACCCACCTTTTTGGAAAACGATACCCTGAAACAATTTAATGTCATACTTGCCAATCCCCCCTACTCCATCAAAGCCTGGGATCGAAAAGGCTTTGAAAACGATCCCTATGGCCGAAACATTTGGGGCACGCCTCCACAAGGATGCGCTGATTATGCCTTTCAACAGCATATACACAAAAGCCTGAATGAAAAGAATGGACGTTCCATTTCCCTTTGGCCGCATGGGATATTGTTTAGAGATGCCGAAGCTGAGATGCGAAAGAAAATGATTGAAGAAGATTTGGTAGAATGTGTCATTGGCTTGGGACCGAACTTGTTCTACAATTCTCCTATGGAAGCTTGTTTGTTGATTACCAGGACAAAAAAGCCTAAGGAAAAGAAAGGCAAGATTCTCTTTATTAATGCCGTGCAGGAAGTGAAGCAGGAAAAAACCATTGGGTATTTAGAAGAAGGGCATATTGATAAAATATTTAAAGCTTATCAAGGCTTTACATCCATTGAAAATTTTGCTGAGCTAGTAACTATAGATGATGTACTGAAGAACAAGGGCAATATGTCCATCAGCCTTTATGTAAGGCCTGATAATACGGAAGCAACCTTTGCCTTACCATTCATTGAGGCCTATGACAATTGGAATATGCGACGTGCGGAACTTAAGAAGAGTATGAATGAACTATTTCAAATCCTGGGTGAATAATGGAAGCAGTAATGACTCATTCAGAATTGAGAATAGACAAATCGAATTGGAAACCGGTCAAATTTGGAGACATAGTTTTTGAACCTAAAGAGTCTTGTAGGGATATTTTTGCAGAGGGAATAGAACACGTTGTTGGCCTGGAGCATATAGATACAGGCGATTTACATTTGAGAAATTCTGCCACAATTGCAGAAAGTACTACGTTTTCAAAGAAATTCCAAAAAGGAGATGTTCTGTTTGGGAGAAGACGGGCCTACTTAAAAAAAGCTGCTCAAGCCGAATTTGACGGTATTTGTTCTGGAGATATCACCGTCTTCAGGGCAAAAAAAGAGCTATTATCAGCTTTGCTCCCCTTTATCGTAAACAATGACAAATTCTTTGATTATGCCGTAAAACATTCAGCAGGTGGTTTGTCACCGAGAGTAAAATTCAAAGATCTCGCAAACTATGAATTCCTCCTCCCACCCCAACCCGAACAAGCTCGCTTGGTAGAATTACTCTGGGCCATGGATGATGTTATTGAGAAGGAGAAGGGGGTGTTGGAGAAAATTTTAATAACAAAAGAAGTACTTAGAGAAAAACACTTTAAACTGAATAATCAATCTCGCGAACTAATTAAATTGAGCAAGATTGCTAAATTAACAGCGGGTGGTACTCCAAGTACTGTGAATAAGGATTATTGGGAAGGTGGTGATATACCTTGGATTTCATCTGGGGAGGTTCATAAAAAAATAATTAGTAACACTGATAATTTCATCACTGCAAAAGGTTTAAATAATTCGAGTGCTAAACTTATGCCATCAAAAACTATTTTTATCGCTTTAGCTGGTCAAGGAAAAACCAAGGGAACCGTTGCAATTTCAGAAATAGAAATCTGTACTAATCAGTCTGTGGCTGCAATTATTCCAGATATTGAGAAAGTTGAACCATACTATTTATATCATAATCTTGATAGTAGGTATTTGGATTTTAGGCATATTACAGGAAAGGAAAATTCTCGAACGGGTTTAAATTTGAAAATCTTGAATGATTTCAAAATTATT
>JBGTCB010001059.1:0-4811 GCA_041748995.1 Saprospiraceae bacterium
CAAAGGTATAGATGGATCGATTATAATTCTGTACAGAGTACTCATATTCCGCAATAATCCGACTGTCTTTGGTGATCATTCGATTCGCGGTGAATAACAATTCTCCTGAATTATAGTCAATAACGTAGTCTTTTTCGAATCCTCTGACCAGCAGGACTCCATCAAGATATATTTTCTCCGTGCCGGCAAGAATGATTATAAAGCGTTCTCCCTCAGTACCTTCCAGACGATATGGTCCCTGATTTCCTTCCTGGGTAATCAGTAGAATGCGTGCAAATTTTCCTCTTGAACCACCCAGACTGGCAGCTGTGGTTAATTTACGCCCGGGTTTCAACATGGTTTCGCTTACGGCCCGAACACCTTGAGTTTTCTTAAAGTAGTTTGTGAAGTGACTCCTGGGACTGCTTAATTCGAAATCACCTCCGATCAGCGTATTACCTCCTTTGGAAAGTTGAATAAAGATTTTGTCAAACTCCTGTAGTTGTTGGGTATTTCCATCTGGTTGGAGAGGAATGCTGTTGTCGGACAAAGCTGCTAATACTTCGATCCCATCACCAAGTGACCCATTTAATCTGAGGTCAAAATTGGAATTGAGCACCAAATCCTGCCGGTTACCAAGTGACAGACCTCTTGCAAAACTACCATCATATTGTATGCCACGATCCGAAAAAATAGGATCATCACTTACATATGGGCTGAATGAAAGTGTCTCCATCACCCGTAGCGATCCATCCTGGTAAAGTAATGAGTCAAAACGACTAGTCCATTTATTGAGATCATAGGGCAAGACCCGAAATCTTACTTTGAAAGAAAGACTGTCCTGAGAAGCTCGTTCTGTCTGAGACTGATTCCAGATAAAATAAGATCCTTCCAATCGATAGGCGGTGTGGTCGATTAGAGAAGGCTCCAGAATTTGAAAGGATTCGGCAAGAACAGTGCGAATGGAAAGGAAAAAAGAATCCTGACGGTTGTGAAGCGTCAGGTATCGAATATTATTTGCTGATTCAGGTTGAGACCAGCTCATGACCGGAATCAGAAAAATCATCAGGACCAGCGTTCGTTTATATGTTGAGATCAGGCCACACATTATATCTGGTTGGAAAACGCTGATTTGCCTATAGTTAAGGTATGCTTCCGTTAAATTTCCGGAAGATCTGAACACTTGTACCAAGTATCTTGATCGATAAACAGAATAACTTATGCCTTTCCAGCTCTGCTACCCAGATCTCTTTCAATAGAAGATCCATTTTTGCTATTGAGACAAAGATCGGTGCAATCTTTCACTTTTTAGTGAACGCTATACTCTTAAATATTACTCGAATTTCCCATAAGAGAGAAATATGGCACTCAAATTGCTATAAGTTTTAATGTGTTATCTAAAACTTTTTTGAAATTCGTCCTAATTACCCAAAAATGCGAATAAATGCTATAATTATCGACGATCACCTCTTATTTGCGGAAGGACTAGTGGCCTTATTGAAGGAAATGAAAGATCCGGAAGTCGACGTGGTACATACCTCGCAGGATGGAGAGGATATTTACCAGTGGTTAAATAAAAAGAAGATTCATTTGATCTTTCTTGATCTGAATTTGGGCAAAATCAATGGACTGGACCTGATTGAACCGATAAAGAAATATTCCCCAGAAACCATGATCATGGTAGTCTCCGGATATTCGGACGGCAACTTTGTGAAGACAGCTTTTATGAATGGTGCCGATGGTTATGTGCTGAAAGGATCACCTCTGGAAGACCTGCAAAATGGCATAGTAACGGTGCTAAAGAATAATACTTTTATGGGTAAAGGCGTTCAGGTCACAACAAAAAGTACAGACAAAAAAGAAAGAAGTAGGTATGGTCTACACAATAACCGACCGATTGACGGTTATTCCGTAATCAACGATTTAACCAAGAGAGAACAACAAATATTAGAACTAATTACCCAGGCATACAGCAATAAAGAGATTGCGCAAAAACTGTTTATTAGTGATCAGACAGTAAGTGTGCATCGTAAAAACATTATGCGGAAACTGGGAGTGAGTAATACGGTCAGCCTTGTTAATGCTGCACAAAGCATGAGTATTAGCTAATAATGAAGATTAAAACCGTTATAAAAGAAATCAAAATATCCGGGTTTCTGAAAAACCCAAAATCAAGAGTTATGAAGAAACTTTATCTGTTTACACTCATCGTTGTCGGTTACGCCGGTACCATGTGGTCCCAGCCTGTCTTCGAGATCGATAATACAACCGGAGATCCTGGAGGAGTCGTAGCTGTCAATTTTAAAGTGCGTAATTTCAGTAATATCGTTGGTATGCAGTTTTCCATTAATTGGGATCCTACCGTGCTGAAGTTTAGTTCACTCAGCAATATCACCAATGCTATCCGTGATTTTGATGCAGCTGCCTTCAATACCGATGCCAAATTTACTGATGAGGGAAACATTATCCTTACCTGGTTTGATACCGGTGCCGAACCAAACGTGCTTCCTGATGGAACGATCATCTTCACGATCAATTTTGATATCGTAGGAGGTTCTGGTTCTACAACGACCGTGTCAATATCCGGCATGCCCAGAAGCATTGAAATTATTGATAACAATGAAAGTAACATCGGACTGCAGTCCAGTGGTGGTAGTTTTACCGCCAGTGGAACGGGAGGTGGAGCCACCTTGCGTCTTATTGGGTCGGATGAAGCAGGAGGTACGGGTGAAAACGTTTGTGTGGAAGTAACCGTACAGGGTTTTACCAATATTGCCGGAATGCAGTTCAGCTTGAACTGGGATCCTGCATTCCTTCGGTATTCGGGTGTCGGAGCCTTTAACTTAAGCGGACTTACCGAAGGCACATTCAACGCAGATGATGCTACTAATGGCAAACTGGGATTGCAGTGGCTCGATCCTTCAAGTAGTGGCATAACCCTAACAAATGGTACCAGAATCTTCCAGGTTTGTTTTGATATATTGGGGTCTGGTGGAAGCCGGAGTGTCCAGTTTACTAATGATCCGGTAGCGATTGAGGTCATTGACGGTGATGATATGAGAGTTACGTTTGCCAAGAAAGACGGAACAGTAACGGTAGACGGAGGTGGAGGCGGATCAGATTGTGATGCCCCCGGTTTTGCATTGGCAGCTTCAGAAGAAAACGGCAGCCAGGGAGCTCAAACCTGTGTGGATTTCACGGTTAAAGGGTTTACGGATGTTACCTCTTTGTCGACCACCATCGAGTGGGATCCGGCAATTTTAAGCAACCCCTCTATCAGTGGAATTAATCTCAGTGGATTGTCAGAAGGGGATTTCAATCTGGATCAGGGAGCCAATGGTATGGCCGCTTTTGCCTGGTTTGAACCTACTACAGATGGCATCTCCTTAGCAGACGGTGCCAAAATATTTGAGTTGTGTTTTGATGTGATAGGCGGTGACGGACAGTCGACAACTATTCGATTTACAGATGCTATCGTAGTTCGTGAGGTGAGTATTGAGGGTAGTGAGGTGACCTTCAATCAATGCGATGGCAGAATCGCCGTGGGAAACGGTAGTAATCCCATTTCTGCATCCGTGACACAACCAAGTTGCCGGGGTGAATCGGATGGCGCTATAAATATTACGGTTTCAGGTGGTACTTCACCATATACCTTTCAGTGGACAAGAAATGGGACAAATATTGCTACCAGTGAAGATTTGAATAATATTTCAGCTGGCACCTATGTCGTGGTTGCTACAGACGCGACCGGCGCTACTTTTAGCCAGGAGATTATTTTAAATGATCCGACCGGTGTGACGATTACCAATGTTACCCTGGTCAATCCTACGGCAGGGGGTAATGACGGTTCCATTGCATTAGCTATCAGCGGTGGCGCTGCACCACTCCAATTTGCCTGGAGTAATGGAGCCACTACAAGAGATATAGCCGGATTAGGAGGTGGTGCATATAGTCTGACGATAACAGAGTCCAATGGATGCGTGCTGGATACTACTTTTAGCCTGGGCAGTGGGGAACTGGTAGTTGAGCTCGATATTGAGGATATTCAATGCTTTGGTGACGATAACGGGCAGATTAATGCTTTGGTCAGTGGGGGAATGGCACCCTATACCTATGCATGGAGTATCGCCGGGCAGACCGGTATGAGTATTTCATCGCTCGCACCAGGCAGTTACTCTGTCACAGTCACTGATGCCGCCGGTACAATGGTAAATGCCAGCGGATCGGTTGAAGAGCCAGGTCAATTGAGAGTGACAATCAACCCAACCCCCTCACCAAATAACATCGAAGGTACTGCTACAGCGGTAGTTTCCGGTGGCACGGCACCGTTTACATATGCCTGGACTGATGCAAATCAAAGTACTACCAGAGTTGTCATTGGCTTACCCCAGGGTAACATCGCCGTCATTGTAAGAGACGCTAATAATTGCCAGGCTTCGGCTGATACTATGATTACACGAGACCGCAGAGAATGTTTCACGGCAGTGCCGGTTATGTCTCCAAATAATGATGGTCGAAACGACTTTTTAGACATCGCTTGTGCCGGTGGAATTGATAATGAACTGGAGGTCTATGATCGTCATGGTCAACTAGTGTTTGAAGCTACCAATTATGCAAACGACTGGTCAGGAACAGATATGGAGGGAAAAATTCTTCCGGATGGAGCCTACTACTGGGTCATTAGAGCTCGCAGGGATGGGATTTTAAAACAACATTTGGGTCATTTGACAATCCTTGCCTCATTAAATTAAAAAGGAACCCATTACCAAATTCAAAGAAATGATA
Source organism: Saprospiraceae bacterium (assembly GCA_041748995.1). Taxonomy (GTDB): domain Bacteria; phylum Bacteroidota; class Bacteroidia; order Chitinophagales; family Saprospiraceae; genus JABDMH01. Next base: position 4,765 of record JBGTCB010001059.1, read on the forward strand.
CCCATGAAACGACTTATACTTTCTACCGTTTTATTCCTTTTCCTGAC
>JBGTCB010001060.1:0-3944 GCA_041748995.1 Saprospiraceae bacterium
CAAACCATAAGGAAGCCACCAATAACGGCCACGAATGGATAAAAATGATATTTTTCGTGCAAATACACCGAGCCCCGGACGAGTAAAACGAATGGCAAAGAAACCAGAATCAGAAACAAAAGGTACCGGAAAACAAACTTAATCAACATAAAAGTACAGACACTCCATATTGCACACGTCAATCATTTAACGTATTAACAAAACAGAATTAGTATTTCCTTTGCCATCATTTTCCCAAATTTGGTTTTCAGGATCTACAATCCACCGGTTATCCACAATAAACTTGTACAAATGCTTGCCTGGTATCAGATCAATGGTGATCTGCCACTGATCCCCATACCGTTGCATTTTCAGTTTATCCTCGTTCCAGTCGTTAAAAGATCCAGCTAAAACTACCATCTCAGCATCCTGGTTACCATCCAGAGTAAAAGTGATGGGTCGTGTCATTTCTAATATCGAATTGAACGTAAAATGTTCGTTTCGCCTTTTATGGGGATTATCCGGATCGTGGATCCACTCATGATCGACGATAAATTTATACTCATAACGATCAGGAGGTAAATCACCTCTTATTTCCCAGCCATCCGCTATTTTATGCATTCTTATCTCATTAGGATCCCAACCGTTAAAATTGCCGGCCAGGTACACTTCTTTGGCTTCTCCATACCCTTGCAAATAAAATCGAACGGCACCGGTATCGCTGATTTTAATCTCATTGACATCCAGATCAAAAGTGTTTTTAAAAAATTCTTTATTGAATAATTTATCTTTGAAATTCAGAGCCTGAACTATGATATGTTTACCATTGATAACATACCTGAATTCCCATTCAAAAGGATCTGAGAAATCCGAAATATTTTTTCTCAATTCATAAACAAATTTTCCTTTCTTCTTCATTTTCCATCCCCGGTCTGACCAATTATTGAAGTTACCTGAGATGGCTACATCATAAATTTTCAGATCAGCAAAATCAATAAACTCTTCCGTTCCCTGATCAATGGCGTATTGGTATTCCCGTATATCAAACTCAAATACAACTTCATTACCTTCAAAACGATATGAAGGATTGCCCCCGTTAGCCTGACTCCATACGGGCATTGCCGGTAACAAAGTAAACAGGAGAAAAAAGAAAAAATAATTTCTAAAATATCCTTTCATTTTTAAGCCTAAGGCCTGTGAGGTACGAGAAAATAGAGTCTTTCCTTTTTATAGTTAATCAAAATACGTTTATCAAACAGAAATTCATAACCCAATACTCCATGGATCGAAGTCCGGAATGCAGCATTGAAATCATCCAGGTTGGTTAACAATGTATGCATTTCCTTTGGTTCCTGATTTCCACACTTAAATTCCCTTAGTAACCCGGCAATAACTTCAATTTCGCATTTTCCTACACCCACCATCTTTACCCTTTTTAAGATTTCAAAATGATTTAATACTTTTCTGCCCACCAGTCGGTCCAGTAAATTAAGTTCGGCTCCTGTATCCAGTGCAAAGACGAGGGATTTACCTCCAATGCGACCTCCGAAAGTTATAAGGTGCTGCCTTAGATAGAACCGGATACTGTCACTCTTTTGTTCCCAACCTAATCTCTGTTCCAGGGGATTACCCGAATTGTCGAGCCGGCTTAGTGTAATAATTCGCGATGGGTAATCAATCAGCACTTCAAAATCTTTGAGAACATTATAGCCAATGATACCATGGAGCTGGATGTTTTTCTTTGACTCAATATGAGTCAGATCTACTATGTGTACATTCAGATTGAGTACAGAAAGACGGTCTATATGCAAAGTGTCAATCTCACTTTTGCCAATGGATTCGACAATCCCGCTGCTACCCAATGAAGCAGTAGAGGAAACCTCACCCCGGCCAAAATAGCGTCTGTTCAGCAATAACACTTCAGAACCGGTATCAAAAAGAAAATTACCACTGACATCCCCTATCCTGCCCTCAACTGCAATTAAACGACCCACCAGACGAAAAGGAATGTGAATAGTATGAACATTCCCGATCATTGCACCAGGGAATGACAGACACTTATCACCCTTATCCAGCGCCGAAGATTTTTGATCGACTGGATAGACCTGCCCGGCTGCAAAGAAGTGCAGTATTATTAAAATAGTCAACCTGGATATTATTTTCATGGAAACCCCTGGCTTGCTTTTAAACCTGTACCTTCCTGCTGCACAATCATTTACGGTGATATCAAGTTGTAAAAATTAAGGAAGGCTTATAATCATTATAGATCAATTGCGCGGAAATGTCGATGAATTTGGTTTATTGCCATGCCAGTCATTCTAAATCCAGGCATGGCACAGCCTTTGCTTCAAATATCGAAGAGAATTTTTCGTTTCATATGCTAATCGGCAGATTATCATGAGGTTAAGAATTAACCTGACTATTTTTCTCATACTAGGTGTTGTCCAACTTATGGTTGCTCAATTTGGAGTTGGACTACAATATATCTCAGCGAAAATTGAAGCGGGATCTCAGGTGGTTAATGCCAATGGATATGGAGCAGGCATCAACTATTGGCTCCGTCTCAAAAATGTCCGAATCGAGTTCTTTCCCGAAGTAACTTACAGCCGTTTGACAAGTCTCCCTCTAGAAACACTTCCGTCTGCAAACCTGGATCGATGGGCGTTTGCTGTTCCCGTCTCCTTCTACCCTCTGGATTTCAAAGGAGATTGTCGTTGCCCGACTTTTTCGAAGCAAAACGATTTAGTGAAGAAGGGTCTCTTTCTTCAACTAGTCCCGATGGTCCAACATGAGCGTACAGATCAACCATCTGGCTGGCATCAAAACTTTGGTCTCGGACTTGGTACCGGTCTGGATATTGGAATTTCAGATCTGATTACATTGACTCCACTCTTACAATACAGCACTACGCTCGGATCAACCCGGGATACCGGTAAATCCGGATCAACCAATGAAATAAGGGCAGCTATGCGGGTACTTTTCCGTCCTGACTATCGTTAGAGACCAGACCCTATTCGTGTGTGTCAGGAAGAGTCAGGTAGTACTTCATTGTTTTCGTAAATAGTAGGGTCGCATATTACTGATATTCAGTCACTTATATTTTTATGTTCCTACCTGCATGTTGTAAATAATTGGCAAATAGCTACGAAGGAGGTAATAGATCACAGTACTTTTATATTATGTCTTTAAATTTATACAGCAGAAGAGTAACCCAGGATGCTTCCCAACCAGCTGCACAGGCGATGTTGCATGCCATCGGGCTTACCGAAGAAGATCTTAAAAAAGCACAGGTTGGTATTGCGAGTACCGGGTGGGATGGTAACCCATGTAATATGCATTTAAATGGTATTGCCTCTCTGATCAAGGGTGAAGTGCAAAAACAAGATTTGATTGGCCTTATTTTCCATACCATCGGTGTAAGTGATGGCATATCCATGGGTACTCCGGGTATGCGTTATTCCCTTCCTTCCCGGGATTTGATAGCTGATTCAATTGAAACAGTAGTCGGTGCCCAATATTACGATGCGGTGATCACCGTAGTGGGTTGTGATAAAAACATGCCCGGAGCTTTGATGGGAATGGCACGGTTAAACCGACCCGGCATCCTTGTGTATGGAGGCACCATCGCACCGGGATATCATAAAGGCCGTAAACTGGATGTAGTCAGTGCCTTCGAAGCATTAGGTGAAAAGATGGCGGGTACCCTCACTCCTGAAGACTTTAAAGAAGTAATAAGGAAAGCTTGCCCAGGAGCAGGAGCTTGTGGAGGCATGTATACCGCCAATACGATGGCTTCGGCGATTGAGGCATTGGGTATGAGTTTGCCATACAATGCCTCTAACCCGGCGGTTAGTCCGGAAAAAAATGCAGAGGCACCCTCTATTGCCAGGGCGATACGGAATCTGCTGGAGAAAAACATCAAGCCGAGGGATATACTATCACCTAAAGCTTTCGAAAATGCGATG
>JBGTCB010001061.1:0-3939 GCA_041748995.1 Saprospiraceae bacterium
CGCCATTCTTAACATCTCAACTGGATCCATACACAATACTAAAGGACCTACTTTTTCGTGGAGGCTTTGAAAATGGAAATCAGGAGTAATACCCACAATCCTAAACTCCTGAAAGGGAGAGGGAAGATTGTCATTTACGGATACTTTAAATTGTTTACTGAAAGCCAGGTTAACCATCACGGAACCGAGATCGGCTAGATTACTTTCTTCAAAATTCCGCCCTTCGACTAACTGAATTTTGTGCATTTCGATAAACGATGGATCAATGCCATTCATTCTAAAAGTTTGGAACTTTTGAGTATTCTGATCCACATATCCCAGACTGGTCCAGCCTGAAGATCCAAAAGTGTGGTTGGACACAGTGATCTCCCGTATTAAGCCATCAGGTAGCAGTTGATCTTCTAATAATAGGGATTTCTGATTACCTTCTGAAATAACCTCTGACAGTCTGGCACCAGGTTTACTATAGGGAAGCACGACAATCTGATCCTTGTTGAAGCCGAGATTAGTATTCCGTAAGAAATCGATTTGCTGCCGCATGACTAATGTGCAACAAATCAGGAGAACGGAGAGAATGAATTGAAATCCCACTAAACTTCTGAGAATAACATGCTTTGGCATTTGCTGATCAGAATTAAAACCACCTTTCAGTGAATTAACCGGTTTCACCCGTGAAAGAACCAGTGCGGGATAAATCCCTGATAATAGGCCACTGAATACGGTCAAAATCAAGAGAAAAATCAGGTTCGAAAAAGTCAGTCCAAGGCTTAGTGATTTGTCAGCGATCTGGTTAAATGCCGGTAGACAAAACCAGGCTAAAATGACGCCAATGATCACAGAGACTCCGGCAGTAATAATGGCTTCACTCCAAAATTGCAACATCAGTTGCCATTGCGTCGCCCCTGAGGTTTTTCTTATACCGACTTCCTTTGACCGCTTTAAGGATCGACCGACTGCTAAAGAAGTAAAATTGATAGCTGCCAATAACAAAATTAAAAAAGCAATACCCGCCAGAATATAGGGATACCTTCCATCACTGACGGGGAGAATTCCCTCTGGAAATTCTCTATTTAAATGGACATCCGTCAATGGTTGAAATCCAACGATATATTTACCCGGTTCATAAATGTCTTTAACCTGGTTATCGATAAATGGATTGACTTTGTCTTGAAAATGATCCAGACTTTGAGTTTTGTTTAATTTTATAAAAGTCTCAACAATCACATTAGTCCATGAATTTTGAGTCCTTTCTGTGTACAGACGGTCAGCATTTTTCAAGGGAATCAGAATATCAAACTGAAAACCTGTATTGGAGGGCGGATTATCTGCTACCCCGGCTACGATAAAGTTTACCCATTCACCTTCCAATTGAATTTCCATATTTTTTCCAGCCGGGTCTGTATCACCAAAGTATTTCTGTGCGGTGATTTCAGTCAAAATTAAACTGGAAGGATTATCCATGAGTGTCCGTTCATTTCCTTCTTTAATGGGGAAATTGAACATTTTCAGAAAATCCGGATCAATCATATAGATTAAATCAGACGAGGTATAATTACCTTGCCGGATAGAGGACCGCAGGCTGGTGTACCTGGCCATTAATTCGATTTCCGGAAGATGATCCCGTAATTGAGGTCCTAAAATAAAAGGAGTAACGGTGTTAAAAAAGATATCACCCTGATAGTGTTCCTTAACCCAGGTTCGATAGATCCGGTCATGGTCAGGATGGAAATATTCAAAAGACAGTTCGTCCCGGATATAGGCTGATAATAAAATGATTACTGCAGTACCAATAGACAGACCTGTCAAATTGATTATTGAGTATAACCGGCCTCTTGTCAAGGCCCGCCATCCGGTTTTCAAATAATTGTAAAACATAATTTTTTTGGATTTATCTGAAAAAGAGTGCTGAATACAATTATGGATTATACAATTGGTTTTTGTCTTTTATCACCAGAACCGGAAGTAATAGACCTCCTATCCCAGTCAGCATAGAAGTCGCCGAATCCAAATTGTGCCGATTCTCATGGTGTCTCATATTTCCCAAAATCGATCCATCAAAACCATTTATGCATCAAAAATGTTAATCGTTTCGCAAAGAGTCTACAGGGTGCATGAGTCCTGACCGGATACTTTGAAAACTCGTGGTGATAATTGCTACCATGATGCTCATCGTTGCTGCTATCAATAATAACCACCACTGAATGTCAATCCGGTAAGCAAATCCTTCCAGCCACCGCTGCATCAAATACCAGCCGATTGGTAAAGCGACTATAATTGCTATCCCAACCAATTGGATAAATTCCTTTGATAGCAATGTGACAATTTGCCATAAATCGGCGCCCAACACCTTGCGAATGCCGATTTCCTTTTTCCGATTACTTGAAGCCAATGCCGAGAGACCCAATAAACCCAGACATGCCAGAAAAATCGATATAATTCCTGCCCAGGTTATGATGTCACTGAATCTGACCTCTGAGTGATAAAATCTTTCAATATCTTCTTCCAGAAAACTGAACTTAAAAGGATATTCGGGTTCAAGTTCCTTCCATAATTTTTCAATAGTCGATAGTGTTTGAGCCGGATTGCCTGCTTCGATTTTCACAAAATACTGCTGTGGCTGATACTCGGAAAACTGGTGAAACATCTGAGGTTTGACTGCCTCCGTGAGCGGACGGAAATTAAAATCTTTCACAAGGCCAATGACTACCGGATCAGCTTTTTCAGGATCATCATAATAACCTGTCAATTTCTGGCCAATAACTTCATCCTGAGTCCATCCAAAATCTCTTGCCATAGATTCATTAACGATGACAGCTGCATTCGAATCAGTACCCATTGCTGAACTAAAATTACGGCCAGCAATCAAGGGAATTCGCAGGAGATCCAGATAGAAATCATCCACATAGTATTCAAACACCTCTTTCCGTTGATTTTCATAGTTCCAGGCCGTGCGACTCCATCCTGCCTCCGGACCAATGCTTAATTCTGAGGCGGCCACCCCTTTAATAGACGGATCCTGCAGAAGTTTCGAGCGAAGCAAGGGATAATGCTTTGCTGATTCAGTTCCTCTGGCATCCACCACTACAATCTTTTCTTTTTGAAACCCAGGATGCGCCGATCTTAAAAACCGGACTTGTTCTAAAATGACCAGTGTGGATATAATTAAAGAAATGGAAATGATGAACTGAAAAACTATGAGTATTTTCATGAAGTAATTGGATCCACCGAGTTTGATTTTATTTTTAAGTACTTCAACCGGTTTGAAGGATGATAATACCAGCGCGGGATAACTTCCAGTCAATAATCCACATAAGATCGTGATACCCGTCAGCCAGATGAATATTTGTTTGAAATGAAATATGCTCACAGACATCTCAATACCCGCCATACTTTTAAAAGCCGGAAAAATTAAATGGGTTAAAAGGACACCAATACCCATGGAGAGAGCGGCCGTAAACAATGCCTCAGTCAAAAACTGGCTGATTAACTGAGTTTTTTGACCACCAATTACCTTTCGAACACCGACTTCTTTTGCCCTGCCGGCTGAGCGACCGATAGCCAGGGTGGTAAAGTTAATGCAAGCGATTAGTAAAACTCCAAATGCAAGGGTGAGTAAAGTCCATATTCTTTTGGGATCTATTGCTGACCAACCAATGTCAGGTTCTGTATGCATCGATGCGAACGGCTGCATACCAAATGTAATAGGTGCTCCTTCCTTGTCCCATTGTTCTTCCTCCCGATAGCGTTTCTCCTCATCAGGATAATATTGATATCGCATGGCTTGCAGACGGTCAGGAGAATGAGCAAGGTTACTGCCCTTCTTTATTTTGACAAAGACATTGAATGATGATCGATACCAGTGATCCCGGGATCGTTTTCCGTGAGATGTGTGATTTTCAAGAAAATCAAAACTGCCTAACATACTAAATTGAATGGTGG
>JBGTCB010001062.1:0-2405 GCA_041748995.1 Saprospiraceae bacterium
GGAGCGAATATTACTGGCTGGGAGATGGATTCCTGAATCCGGTAACCGAAGCCATCCATATATTTGCCTACACGGTGATTGACCGCCCTGAATCGACAGAACTATTTAAATTTGAAATAGTAGGTGGGGCCATCATTACCATTCCTGCAGACAGTAAATTTCCCTATGAAGAGCAGGAACAGACCGAGCTACCTTTTTTTGAAAACAAGGGCGGCGGGGTGACTTCTTTCGGCGCCGGTATTTTCGAAAATACCAATAAACAACAACCAGGATCCGATGGATATATTTATATCTATGGTGTTCGGGATCCAAACAAACAGGTTCTGGTTGGTCGGGTAAAACCGGAAGATTTCCTCACGTTTGATCAGTGGACATTCTGGCAGAAGGACCATTGGGGTTCTGATTTCCGGGAGTCAACCAGTATCGCCGATTCTGCATCGAATGAATTGAGTGTAAGCCAACTTCCTGGTGGAAAATACGGCCTGGTTTTTCAACTGAATGGTATATATCCGACAGTATGTATGCGGGTGGGTGACTCACCGGTAGGGCCATTTGGGGAGATAGTTCAATTATGGGATTGTTCAGAGGATCTCGTCGAATCGGAGTTCTTTGCTTATAATGCCAAGGCACATCCCACCCTCTCCAAACCAAATGAATTGCTTATCAGCTACAATATCAACTCTTTTGACTTTTGGAATCAAATTGAAACTCATCCTCATTTATATCGGCCCCGATTTATTAAATTGGTATTCCGGGAAAATTAAACGTGTCAAGATAGATGACCCTCAGGATTAAAAATTCAGGGTCTCAAAAATATTGTAAAACATAAAAAATGGAATGGTAGAACATTTATCCAAGCATCAATTTAAGGGAAACCGTCTGACAACCTTTTTAATAGATCGATTCCGGATAATAGATATTTTTATGGTCGTCATTTTGCTGACTTCCTGTAGTACCCCCACTTCAAAGCCGGTAGTAAAAAGTATCTATGAACCGTTGAATTATCGGGTTGAGGCAGCTCCGGAATGGACCGGTTTATTTTATCGAAAATCCGGTTGGTTTGGCGGAGATGGTATTTTTTCGATACCCCTGGATGGAGTAGATACTTACCACCCTGATAAAGAAGTATTGCTGATCTTCAGCGATACGTATATAGGAGAAGTCATCGATAACAAACCGGCCCCGGGCGATACGATGGTCAATAATTCAGTGGCAATCTATAAAGGTGCTGAAGTAATTCCCGAAAACATTGATTTTATTTATAATAAAAATGTATACGGAAAACCAATTAGCTTCTTTAATCCGGATGATTCCGAAAATTCCAAACCATATTTTTGGCTGGGAGATGGATTTATTAACCGGGATTCCGATAATCGACTTTATTTATTTGCATATCACATAGAGAAAACCGGACCCAATGTATTTGATTTTAAGGAAACCGCCACCTCCCTATTGTCATTTCCACCCGGTAGCCGGCCACCATTTAGGGGGTATCAGCAAATCCAAACTCCATTTCATGTCACTCTGCCCGATTTGGGGGAAGGAGGTCTGGGAGCGGGTATACTAGTCAATACTTCCTGGGCTCAGGTACCCAATCCGGACGGTTATGTTTATGTATATGGTTGCATCGGGGCCGATAAAAATCTCGTCGCATCCCGGGTCCTTCCTGCGCATTTTGAAGATTTCACTAAATGGCAGTATTGGAACGGTTTAGAGTGGACAGAAAATATCCTTGAATTGAGAGCCATCACCAAAGCAGTTTCCAATGAGCTGAGTGTGACACCTCTGGATGATGGACGTTATTTATTAGTATTTCAGGTATTAGGCATCTCGGACAAAGTAGGTATTATGATCGGAGCCAGTCCGGTCGGTCCGTTTTCAGAAATATATGAGATATGGCGAACTCCGGAGATCGATGACGGGCTCTTACCCTATAATGCTAAAGCGCATCCGGCTTTATCAAAACCAGGCGAATTGCTGATTAGCTATAATACAATTTCATTTGATTTTTGGAATGACATAAAAAAAGATGCGCATATTTACCGGCCAAGATTTATCCGGATGATTTTTGAATAAGGGCACCTCTATTACCTCTGAATGAGTAAAAATTCAATAAGATGCAAGCTAGACAAGGCTGGACGCTGTCGCCCAAAGCTTTAGCGTCGGGTCGAGGAAGGAAGATAGCCGTAGCTATCTGACTGACCCGTCTGCCACGGCTTGCCGGGCAGGCGATCAACGAAGTATGGCGCAGCATATTATTAAATAAATTTTCGAAGAAAATTGTTTTTACCATGAACGGGGTAATAGAGGTGCCCTTAAGGTAGTCTTCCTTCGATTTGTACAACATGTCTTTGAAGATGAATGCTGAAAAAATTCACCATTTGATTCAAAGACATCCTACCTGC
>JBGTCB010001063.1:0-5197 GCA_041748995.1 Saprospiraceae bacterium
AATGAAACTTTCAGGACAACGCTGGTCCATATATGGATGCCAAGCCATTGCAAACTTAAGATGTTATCAGAAAGCAAATGAGTGGAACATGGTCAAGAAAGTAATTGCCGCTGCAGCTTGATGCAATTTGTCATACACACCAGGGTACGCATAGAAAGTTGTTTTCTCAAACATTCTGTATCTTTGTGGCTTCAAATGAATGTTGTTAATATGCTCAAAACCGCAATCATTGATATGTATGACGGAACTCCCAACTTAGGTATGGGTAGTATCATTCGTCTCCTCGATCATGAGTTTCCCGATATACAATATGAACTCTTTGACATCCGTGGCAAACAGGAAGTGCCGGGTATGGACTTTGATATTTATATTTCTACGGGAGGACCTGGTCATCCTCTGGAGGGTAACCAAGCCTGGGAAGACCGTTACTATCAACTACTTGATGATATCACTGAACACAACAAACGGTCTGATTTTAAGAAATTTGTTTTTTTCATTTGTCATTCATTCCAGATAGCCTGTGATCATTTTGGTATCGGGTTGATTAATCAACGACCGAAAAACTCATTTGGAGTCTTTCCGGTTGCCAAGACACGCCAGGGTAAGGTGGACCAGATTTTCAGGTATTTGCCAGAACCCTTCTATGCAGCCGATTTTCGAAACTACCAGGTAATCGATCCGGACTGGGATCGTCTCGAGGCCATAGGAGCCGAGATCCTTGCCATGGAGTATCACAAAAATCACGAATTTCCCCACCTAGCGATTATGGCCATCAAATTTAGTGATGCAGTCTATGGAGTACAGTTTCACCCGGAAGCCTATCCGGAAGGGATGATCACCTATTTCCAGCAGCAGGAGCGTAAAAAACTGGTCATTAAGCAGTTTGGCCGGGCTGCATATGAAGAAATGATGTTTCATACCCGGGATCCTATCAAAGTGGGATTGACCAATAAAAAAGTATTGCCCGGGTTTCTCCAATATGCCATCAGATCTTTAACTTGTACCCCTGTAACAGCTGAGTAAACCAGATGCAGCCAAACGCAAGAAAGCGTTTTAATCTGTCCTTCACGAATGATAAATATCAGGCGATGCTGCATGATATCTACCATCGATATAATCACATACCAAATTTCCGGATTGCTGAAACACCGGTATTTATAGGTCGTGATTTGAAGGCCAAACTTCTTGAGGCTTGTGAACAAATATCTGACGTTATTTGTCACAGTGATTTTAAAGCACTGACTGAGTCATCACTACAGGATGGTTATCGGGTACCATTCGAAGATGATCACACAACATTTTTGCAGATGGATTTTGGTATCTGTAAAGATAAGGAAGGCAACCTGTCACCCAAACTGATCGAAGCACAGGGTTTTCCTTCTCTCTATTTGTATCAGGATATGATTGCACATATGTACAGGCGGCATTTTGATATTCCTGATGGTTTTTCACATTTAATGGGTTATTCTTCCGAAGATTACATTGCCTTATTGAAGGACATTATTGTCGGTGAGTATCAACCGGAAAATGTCGTTTTGCTGGAGATTCAACCTCATATCCAGACTACCCGGATTGATTTTCTCTGTACTGAAGAAAAACTAAATATTAAGACACTTTGTATCAGTGATTTAAAAATATCGGGTAGAAATTTATACTATTTAGATGAACAGGGCAGAAAAATTGATGTGCACCGTATTTACAACCGGGTTATTTTTGATGAATTAATCCAACGGCCTGATCTCCAAACCGATTTTCAATTTACCAATGAATGGAATGTTGAATGGATCGGGCATCCGAACTGGTTTTTCCGGATCAGCAAATTTACGTTGCCTCTTTTCAATAGTGAGTATGTTCCCAGGACCTGGTTTCTCAAAGACTTAACCCAGATACCGGATGATCTGGAAAATTATGTTTTAAAACCTATGTTTTCTTTTTCCGGAACAGGGGTGATTTTTCATGTAAACCGGGAAGCGATCGAAAAGACAAATAATCCGGCTAATTTTATTTTACAGGAGAAAGTCCGATATGAACCGGTGATCGAAACTCCGGATGAGCCGGTGAAGTGTGAAATTCGAATGTTACTTTTATGGCCTAAAAATGCTGCAAAACCCTTTGTAGTGAATAACCTTGCCCGGCTGTCCAAAGGTGAAATGATAGGCGTTAAGTATAATAAAGATAAAGAATGGGTAGGAGGCAGTATCGGTTTTTTTGAAGAATAACCGGATTCTTCGACAACCCAGAGATGAATGATGAAAATCAGTGATTTTTCTTTTCTGAATTTCTGTAACAACAGATCCACAGTAGGTAGGAGCAGAAAATCTAAAAATTCCCACCAATGGTTAATTAGTTGCAAGCTGTCTCTATCTGAATGCCTGGTTAGTAAAAAAGAGAGCCCGCACTATTCCGGACTCTCAACTTTAACCTAATGAATTAATCGCTTAATTATTCAATGTTTATTTGCTGCTTAAAGCTATCAGAAGCCTCTAGTTTTGGCAATTCAATGACCAGGATACCCTCTTCGTATTTTGCACTGATGCTATTTTTATCAATTTTTTCATTTAATTGAAAAAAACGTTCAAATGACCGGGGAATAAATTCTCGCCTTCTCCAGCGGAATTGATCCTCATCCTCCTGGTTTTTTTGTTTACCCTGAATTAATAAAGTGTCATCCACTATATGTACTTCAAAGTCACCTTTCTCAAAAGCTGGTGCATAAAGTGTAAGCGTGTATTTGTCGTCAAATTCTTCAACGTTTGCGGGAGGGGTACTTCCCGATGATCCTCCTTTGTGCTTATTGAATTGTCTGAATGGATGACTATGGGATCGGCTTCGGTGGTGCATTTCAGAGGGATAATTTACTTGTCTATAACACATGATTAAAAAGATTTAAAGTTTGAAAAAAATAAATTCTATTCTCTTGGCAGGTAGTCACTATTCTACTTTGATTGTACGATAATCCTGGTGCCAGTTGAGTTCTGTTTCTTTCTGCCTATCGAAAAACAGCGGTTCTTCAGAATGATTGTAGGATGGAAGGGTCGCAGTATAACCCGGATATTTCCAAAAATAATCGTCATCGCTTTGCCGGTAATCATAGTTGCTGAAGATTTTTATTTTTCGAATAATAAAAGCAACGAAAGTCAAAACAGCTGCTGCAAAAAATGCCAGCACCAGAAACCTTGCAAAAAACAGAAAAAGAAAGAAGAAGAGTGAAATCAAAAAGAACGATCTGAACGGTCTCATAGTTTGTATAATTTTTATTGTTGACTAAATGATTTCTAAATGATTTGTTGATTTTCCGACGTATACAACAGAAGACGTTATGATCTTTGAAATACTTTAAAGGGCACCTCTATTTACCTCTGAATGAGTAAAAATTTAATAAGATGCAAGCCAGACAAGGCTGGAGGAAGGAAGATAGCCGTAGCTATCTGACTGACAATCAACGAAGTATGGCGTAGCATATTAAAGGGCATCTCTAAAAACCCCGTTCAATTGTCAACCGCTTATCTACGGTAAGCTATTCAAAAAGCACCTGTCTCTCCCATCCACTTCGTGGTTTCGTCGCTTCGAGATCCACTGGATCTCGACCGGGTCTCCGCCCCGGATCGCTCCTCAATTTCGTTATCCCTCAGTCACTTAGCTCCAGCCAGGTTCCCTCACGATGCCTCGTCTCGCTTGGTTCTTTTTGAATTTGCCTAATTTCAGAGGTCTTTAGAGGTACCCTAAATAAATTTGCGAAGAAAATTGTTTTTACCATGAACGGGGTTGATAGAGGTGCCCCAAAGTTTGTCGATGGAATGACTCTATTGGTCGTTTACCAGGAAGTCGTTGAAAATATTCAGGTCAATTATCCAATCTGAGAATCTACATGAAAGAGAAGCAGAAGTTGAGTGTTCAGCTGCCTTCCCGATAGGATTTACGTGTAGGAGTGGCAGGATGTACTTTGTCCTAATCAGTTCTTACTTTTCCACCTGAAAGCCCACTCCGGCCCTAATCAAGGATGTGGAATCAAGATTCGTAATCTTATATTTTCTCAGTGGCTGGACCGTTTTGGAGCATCGATTGCGGCATGAAATTCATTGGCTATGCGATTGCCATACATTTCCAGCAGTTCTAAAAGTCTTTCCCGCTTTTCACTTCGGAGAATAAAACCAATATGAAATTTTTTCTTCATCTTCCACCATATTTCCGGATCATTGAAGCTGGTTTCATCCGGATGTTCAAAACGACTTAGGGATATGATGGCTGCTGCCTGTAGATTCTCCCTAGGGGGCAAATGATAGCTCGTATTTTCCAAAAGTGCTGTTTCAATATGCGCCCATTCTGTCCACAGGTTGATACCACTGGCAGCTTCGATCATTTCAGCTATATGAGCTCCTCCCACGCGGGAACTTGTTTCAAGAAAATAGTATTGATCATTCTCATAACTTTTGATGTATTCGGTATGGGAGGCACCATGCAGCATGCGAAATACATTCATCAAATCCTGGTTGAGTTGAAGCAGGTTATGATGATCGGCAGAGGATTCCAATAGTGTTGCCGTTCTGAAGATTCCTCCGGCATGAGCGACTTCAAAAGGTGTATTGAGGTACCGGGAGGACCGGGCAAAAATATTCTTTCCCTGATAGGATAGTGCATCAATGTGATAGACATCTCCCGGTAGAAACTGTTCAATTAAATAATGATGCCGCTGATCGCCCAATTCTTCCAAAAGTTGCCATAACTGTTCAGCGGTATGTATCTTACGTATACCGGTAGCACTGGCTTCGGAACGGGGTTTCACAACCCAGGGAGCCGCGATGTCAGCCGTAAAATCATGGATGTCCTGATTATTAAACAGAGATGAAAAGGGTGGCACCGGAATTCCCCCGTCTCTGGCCTGAATGCGCATAGCCAGTTTATCCCGAAAATATCGTGCAGTGCTTTGGCCCATTCCCGGAATTCGAAATTCTTCCCGGATTAAAGCGACCCTCTCGACATCAAAATCATCCATGGCAATGACCCTATCAATTTTTGACGATCGCATGAGATAAGCCAAAGCGTTTAAGAGGTCGGTATTGTTCCAATAACCCTGGTCATTTTCTTCCATATAAAAGACTTCATCGATGGCCTCCCATGGCCAGGATTCTGTTTTTAACCGGGCAGAAGTTACCAGAAACACCTGGTGTCCAATATCCTTACAAGCTTGTAAAAATGC
>JBGTCB010001064.1:0-6903 GCA_041748995.1 Saprospiraceae bacterium
CATCCGGGCCACATCCGGTATCTTTGCGATGCCCGGGCACTGGGAGAACGTCTGATAGTGGGTATAAACAGCGATGACAGTGTGCGGCGATTGAAGGGGCCAAAGCGGCCGGTTAATCCTGAAAATGCCCGTTTATTGCAAATGGCTGCATTGCAAATGATCGATCTGGTCGTATTGTTTGAAGACGATACCCCCTTGCAGTGCATTTTAACTCTAAAACCGGATATTATAGCCAAAGGAGGGGATTATCAACCGGATGAAGTGGTGGGAGGTCATGAAGCCAGGTCATGGGGTGGTCAGGTAGTCATTATTCCGCTGGAGCCAGGTCACTCTTCTTCGGGCATCATAGAAAAGATTAAAGGTTTATCCGATGAAGATTAGAGAAATAACCGACTATCTGGAGAGTGTGGCACCGTTGGATTACCAGGAAAGCTATGATAATGCCGGATTAATTATTGGTCATCACGAAACAGATGTGACAGGAGTTTTGGTTAGTCTTGACACCACCGAGCATGTAGTCGACGAAGCCATTGACCTAGGTTGCAATCTGGTAATAAGCCACCATCCCATTATCTTCAAGGGCATTAAGCGTCTCAATGGATATCATTACATTGAAAGAGCGATTCTCAAGGCAGTTAAAAACAATGTAGCTGTCTATGCTATCCATACCAATCTTGATAATGTTCTCCAGAATGGTGTTAATGAAAAAATTGCTCAGAAAATCGGACTTCAGGAGCTCCGCATTTTACGTACCAGGGATGTGGAGACGATTGGTAGCGGGCTTGTTGGCCTCTTACCTGTACCACTGGATTTTCCTGCATTCTCGGATCTTCTCATCTCCGGGTTAAAACTTCCGGGATTAAAACATACCAGAGTAGTACATGATAAGATAGAAACGGTTGCGCTGTGCGGAGGATCCGGACGTTTTCTTCTGGAAGATGCCATAATTACCGGGGCTCAGGCCTATGTCTCAGCTGATTTTAAATATCATGAGTTTTTTGAAGCCAATGATCAGATTATTGTATTTGATGTCGGTCATTACGAGAGTGAAAAATTTACGATCGAATTACTTCATCAGCTCATAACAGGGAAATTTAGTACCTTTGCGGCCTATTGCACAAAAGTCAACACCAATCCATTAAA
The DNA here is from genome assembly GCA_041748995.1 of Saprospiraceae bacterium. Classification (GTDB taxonomy): domain Bacteria; phylum Bacteroidota; class Bacteroidia; order Chitinophagales; family Saprospiraceae; genus JABDMH01. The sequence goes on from JBGTCB010001064.1 coordinate 1,144, forward strand.
CTATAGATATTAAAATGGCCACAGCTGAGAAAACTATACCAGAACGATTAGCCGAGCTCTACAAGTTGCAACTTATTGATTCTCAATTAGATGAAATTCAAGTACTCAAGGGTGAATTGCCCATGGAAGTACGGGATTTGGAGGATGAAATCGAGGGTTTGCAGATCAGGGTGCAAAAGCTGGAAGATGCTAAAAAAGAGCTTCAGGATAGCATTGCTCAACACCGCAATAAAATTAAAGAGTCAGAGACCTTAATTGCTAAATATGGTCGCCAACTCGACGATGTCAAAAATAACCGGGAATACGAAGCACTTACAAAGGAAATAGAGTTGCAACGTCTCGACATTCAACTCTCTGAAAAAAGAATAAGGGAAGTAGAAGTTGGTCTCGGTGCCAAAGAGGAAACTTTGCAGGCTGCGAAAGATAAGATGGCAGAAAAGAATAAGAATCTGGATAACAAGAAGGTTGAGTTGGACAAGATCATTGCTAAAACTGAAAAAGATGGTAATAAGCTGGTCAAACAAAGCGAAACTCAACGCCAGGTTATTGAAGAGCGGTTACTGAAAGCCTATGACCGGGTGCGAAATTCTTATCGCAATGGCCTGGCGGTTGTTACAGTGGAGCGCGATGCCTGTGGAGGGTGCTTCAATAAAATACCACCTCAACTGCAACTAGAGATCAGTCTTCAGAAAAAGATCATTGCTTGTGAACATTGTGGCCGGATCGTAGTAGACGCGACAATTGCCGGGCCGGTTCCTGAAACTGCAGCAACGAATTAAACGGCTGGCACAATATTTCAGTGTCAGAAAGGTTAAATTTGTTGTATGAAGCGAAAAATCAGCCTGTCTTTTACTTTTTTTTCCCTTTACTTTTCTTCGTACCTATTAGCTGGCACCGGATACTTTGAGTACTCCAATACCGCAAAATCAACCTATGATCTGATTTTTTCACTAAGGTTTCAGGAGGCCCGAAGTGAACTGGTTAAATTACGTGTTTCCGAACCCGATAATTTGATATCTCATAGTTTGGCTAATTACATGGATTGTCTTTCCATCTTCATTGGCGAACAGGTTGACACCTATGAGAAACTCAGGCAAAACAAAGAACTAAGGCTGTCTGCGATCCGTACGGGCGACGTCCACTCTCCTTATTACCTCTACACCCAAGCGGATATTCATCTGCAATGGGCGATTACCCGGGTCAAATTTGAAGATTATTTCCAGGCGGTGATGGAAATCAAGCGGGCATTCAATTTATTATCAAAAAATGAAGACTTGTTTCCGGACTTCATGCCCAATAAGAAAAATCTGGGTTTGTTGCATGCTTTGATCGGAACGGTACCGGATCAATATCGCTGGGGTGTCAAACTGTTGGGTATGACCGGTACGATAGCCCAGGGTAGAGCAGAAATTGAAGAAGTACTGGACTATGCCCGTCATCATGAATTTGTATTCCGTGATGAAGCATATGTCATGTATGCTTACCTGCTATTGCACCTGGAGAATAAGGGGGAGGAAGCCTGGAATATGATCGAAAAATCAACCATAGATGCCCAATCCAATCCGCTGGCATGTTTTGTGAAAGCCAATGTGGCCATGCAGACGGGCAGGAATGAAGAAGCCATCCGCATACTCGAAGAAAAGCCAAATGGAGATCGTTATTTTCCATTTCCCTATTTGTATTTTATGGAAGGCGTTGCCCGGCTAAACCGGCTGGAGAAGGGAGCGGATAAGTATCTGAATAGATTTTTAAGAGAAACCCGGGGCCTGCATTACATCAAAGAGGCATACCAGAAATTGGCCTGGTATGAGCTGGTAAACGACCATCCTGACCGCTATCTGAAATACATGCAAGCATGTAAAATTCAGGGCGTCAGTGTGATTGATGAAGACATCACGGCCTTGCACGAAGCCAGATTGAACCGCGTTCCAGAAAAACATTTGTTGAGGGCAAGGTTGTTATTCGATGGTGGTTACTACGAAAAAGCAAGAGTATATTTGGAAACCGAAACCCCAAAGAGCTTTCAAAGTCCTGAGTTTCAACTGGAATATTTTTACCGTTTAGGTAGGATCCATCATTTACAGAGGCAGGATGATCAGGCGTTGGAGTATTACCAGCAAACGATTGAACAGGGTCGCTATGAAAGCTATTATTTCGCTTGCAACGCTGCTTTAATGAGCGGGAATCTCTTTGAAAGGCAGGGAAATACAGAGAGGGCAAAGGAATACTTTTCCCTGGCCCTCAGCATTCGTCCGGATGAATATCGAAGCAGCCTCCACCAAAAGGCCAAAGCCGGACTTAACCGCCTCGCTGACAATTTTTAATAATTTTTCGAGTGGAGGTCATTTTGTCCGGGGTTCCAATCACCCGGGATTTTTTATAATCTTTAGAGCTTTATAACTTTCTGAGCAGGATCTCAGCTTTCAAAGAAATCTCCATTGCCACGGAGGCATCAGGCACAAAACAGGTTCTTTGCGCAAAAGAAAGGATAAGTACCGGCTTCAACCGGATCATTCAATGTTCTCCCAATGGGTCTTGACCTATTGGACTTTAATGACCAAAAAACATATAAACCAACAGACCGGCAAAGCCGGTCATTACCACAACAGCGATGATGGTAATGATTCGGGCTTCTTCTTTCTTTCTTTGTTCTACATAGTCGGCAGGAGAATTTTGTGAGGATACGTTTCCCATACTGATTTATTTTATTTGTTAAGTAAGTAAGTTCAATCAGCTCCGTGTGTCCGTTTCTAATTTAATCAAAATATCTGAGAAAGTCAAGTCGTAGTCATATCGTTAAATTTGATATAAGTGCGAAATTTCATGGGTTCCTCACAAACTGAAGGTCCTTAGCTGGGATACCTTGATCGTCAAAGAACAAAGTCCATCCAATAAATATATAGATTGTTAGGCTACCGCTACCATCTGTCTTCGTTGGAAATTGCACTTGAAACACATGAGGAGCTACCAGCATATACGATATTATTCGAATATTTAAGGGTTTTGTTGTGAAAGGCAGAAGTGCAATAAGACGGAGCTGGCCCCCTGACGCGAATGCCGTCAGGGGTGCCGCAGAGGTTTTTGAGGGCATGAATGAGCGATTTGTGCCTCTAAGACACAACGAAGATCTGGTAGAAGATCTTCGAGCGAAGGAACCGTTCGCGGATGGGAAAGCATGGTCACCATCATGGTGAGCATCAAAAATCGATGATGTACCAGTATTTACAGCAATTCTGCCTTGTAATAGAAAGTCTAATGCATTATCCCGGATAAAGGGATCTCGAATCTTTAGGTATTCTGATCGCATTCTATGTTGGAGGGAAATTCCGATCGGTCCTGGTAACGAAGTTCGATCTCGAAGCACTTTATATTCTGCATCAGATCTAATCAACCATGAAGGAGCGATATATCATTTTTACCTCTATTCTAATCATTTTAATTGCATGCAAAAAGGATGAGCAGATAGGACAAGATCTACCACCTCTGCGTGATGAAATTCCATTTGGAGTACTTAGGGAGGGCACGATTGTCTTCAAACGTGTTGGGCCCGATCCGGGGAACTATGAAGGTTTCTATGTTATCGATGTCAGAAATGAGAGATCTTGGTCCTTTAATCCTGTTTTAGGAATTTCTCCCGTGATTTCTCCGGATGGTCGTAAAATAGCCTTCTCAGCTTTTGCTCCTTATCCCTCGGATACTGGTTATGATATACATGTAATGGATGTCAATGGGAAAAATAAAACAGCCGTAAGTGATTTTCAATTAGGGGAAGTATTTCCATCATGGACACCGGATGGATCAAAGATTATTTATGCCAATGTAAGTGAAAACATAGATCTACGTTATGAGCAGTACATGCAATCGCCCATCAAAGGGGCATCGGATAGAATATTAATCCGTGCATTTCATAGTTTAAGTTCTGCCACCTCTGTATCTGGAAATAGTAAAATTACATTTATCGCCATTTCTGAGATTAATGATCAAAGATTAAGCGGAATATTTACCATGGACTTAAGTGGAGAAAATCTTAAATTATTAGTGCCATGGCCCTCGAACTACGATCTTGCCTCACCGGTTTTCTCCCGGGATAGTAAGACTATTGCATACCTGTCCGTGCACCGGGGAAACAATAGCAGATACGAATCAGTGAACGTTAACCTGCTTGACACAGAGAGTTTGGACGACAGAGTCCTGGTTAAAGTTCCGGCAGAAGGTGAAAAAGAATGGTCTAGTGCCAGTAATTTAACGATCTGTTGGTCTCCGGCTGGGGGAAGACTGCTCTTTACCGTGCCCGAGGGTGATTTTACTTCTCATATTTATCTTGTTGATTTGAATGGCACGTTGACCAAAGTGACTTCCGAAGTAGGTGTGACAGACAGGGATGTTTCATGGTCAAAATGAAAAAATCTGGCTGGAATCAGAACCAGTGGCCAAAGAATTGCAGCCATCCCTTTAAGACTCATCAGATTAATATTTCGAACCAACAGGTGCTTTCATATAGGAATAGTAGTTCATGTCTTTACCTGCCTGTGCTCCGGAATCTCCCAATCCATTCAATTCCAGAACCTTTATATGCCTGATATTTTCTCATAAAAGTTGCGATTGGCTATCCTTCCAGTTCGCGGGATTGCTGGTGATATAATGGCTGATTTGGTGGTATGCCAATTCATTTCGGATGATGCGATCGTGAAAAAGAGATTGCCAGCCAAAATCTATCTTTTTGTCAGCTCCGGAGAGACGTCGGAGAGACGGCGGATTTCAAATGTACACCGGCCTTTATACCACCGGATAATCCGGGATAGATTATCATGTAACATGGGATTTTTATTCCCGGCAAATCCACCTGATTCTTTTGTGGATAAATTTCTGGGTTTATTGCCTTCCATTGGTTCTGCGGATACTTCCGGTGGCAATAATATTTGTGGTGGTAATTTTGGTGGTTGTGGTATTGGTGGTTGTGCGATTAATCGCACAACCACCTTTCCCTCCATCTCCTTTGGAGATGGAGATGCTGCCAATATCACAATGCCATGTATATGATATGGCATAATCACAAATTCATCTAATTTGGCAAATGAAAAGTGATCGGGGATTTCTTTCCAAATTTTTTCAGCCACAAATCCGGATTGATTTAAATGCATTTTTCCATTGGCTACATGCCCAAAATAATGACCGCGGTCTTTAGTACAGATGGTGATAAAATAAGCTCCGTTCCACCCGTAATCCCACCATTGAGCCCGGAATGTTTGTCCGCGGTATTTATTCTTAAATTTATTCATCATCATATCAATACCCCCTGGCAAATGGAAGGTATCATTTTTTAATCCAACAGCGTTTTTCCCATCTCCAGAGTCTTTTCTTTCAAAACAAGATATCGGCCTTTATTTCCGTCAACGACCGGAGAGGGTTAGGACTAATAAAAATACTTATTAAAGTTAAGATGCATTCATAAGGTTATAAATCATCTTCACGAAAATTATTTATTATAAAGTCCAGGAGAAGTAATTCGAATGTGCATATAACTTTCGTATCACCTGTAAATTTGTGGCAAAAGTGATAGAGTTATGAAAAGCACATTTACATAACTCCCCGAAAATCAAAACCCTTGCCAATCATAGACTGACAAGGGTTCTTTTATAAGTAGCGTGGGGGAGGCTTGAACTCCCGACCTCAGGATTATGAATCCTGCGCTCTGACCAGCTGAGCTACCACGCCTCTGATCGCCGTAATTTTAACGAAGGCGATATTTACTTTCAAACA
>JBGTCB010001065.1:0-7910 GCA_041748995.1 Saprospiraceae bacterium
CTGCACCAGAAGACTGTTTTCACCCTCAGCATCACTAAAAACATCACTATTCTTAACCAATGTGCCAAGATCACCTATTTTAATCCCCTCAAATTGCAGGCTCATGTCCTCGCCATTATAGACCGGTACTTCAAATGCGGATGGTATCTCCACCAATAATGGATCGATCGTGTCCGGAAAGACAAAACCCTGCTTATAAAACTTCCAGGAAGTACTCGACATTTTATCATCAACTCCAAAAATCAACCTCTCCATAGCAAACAGATCATCGTGATCGACACGCTTGTTGCCATCAATGTCAGCAGCAATCAGTTTTCGGGGATCCTCAAGTAATCGGATACCCTCCACATGCAATGACAATAAACTATAGTCATACATATCGATACCTTCCATGGGATCGGAATCCTTAAAAGGAGTAATCGTCAATTCTTCACCCAAAGGAATATTATCAAAAGCAAAAGCACCACTGTCATCCGTCATTTTCATCTGACCTCCTGTCAGTGTCACTTCTACTTCCTTAACAGCATTGCCCTGATCACTAAATACAGTACCACTTACCTCGCCACCAAGGCATGGGAAGGCATTAGCCTGGATGATCACTTCTACCATGACAAAGGCAGAGTTACCGGCTTTATCGGTCACAGTAAATTTAACCTGATTTGAGCCAAAGTTTTCACAGGTAAAGACAGAGGGCTCCAGGCTGAATTTGAGATCTTTCTGATCGGTACAGTTGTCAAAACTGCTGCTGTTAAACTCAGCCGGCCAGATTTCCACCATACCTTCATTGGTGTCTGTCATCATCAATGAGGCAGTTAACGATGATATACTAATGACCGTCGGAGGTTTCGTATCTACGGCAACTACATCAACTATAAAATCACATTTGGTGGAATTTCCGCATATATCGAAAGCCGTGAAAGTGACCAGCGTTTTGCCTGGCTCATAATACCCACTGGCATCATTGCCGCCATACTTCACAGCACCGCCTGAGTGAGAAGAACCATAGTGACTGTTCTTATGCCCCAAATGCTTCCTGGTATAGGAATAGTAGACCTCGCCGCAGTCGTCTTTAGCCTGGACTTTGGGTATTTTCACATAGACCTTATTGCCATCGCAGTCACCACCGTCAGCGGTAATATCCTCAGGACAGAAGGTAATCTCCGGTGCCACATCGTCGTAAACAAAGATCTTTTGCACATAGGTCCAACGACCTTTATAATGACCTCCATAACCATGGCCGGTGTATTGACACCAATCGATCAACTCCCAGGTGCGGAAAATCACCTTACAAGGGTGATGATACTTATAGCCGGATCCATATCCCTGATAGCCATGTTGGTGGCTGCTGTAGGGATGCGCCTTATCTGTATACTTCAACCCCAGTTTCGAACAGCCTTTATGTTTGAACTGCGGCCAATTAAATCCATACGGTAAATGATCCGGGTGGAGATTAGTATCACATTTTTTCTTATGAAAGTCTTTCGGCCAATGTACATCATGATATCCATCAAAGGTCTTCCCATGGGGGTCGGAAATATGGATAGTCTGCGTACACCAATACCAATCGTAGTGGTATTTGATTTTCCATTTACGGATGATCTTACCCCGGCCGCATTTATCCAGCCATTTTTCCGTATAGGGACCATGGATTGTAATCTTACCATAGCCATAGGCTGCCTTGGGGTATCCATAATAGTCGTAATTGCTGTGGAGTTCACCACAATTGATATAGACATGCTCCTTCGGACAATGGAAAGGAAGTCCATCCATTTCAGAGGCCACTGTGACCGTACTGAAAATTAAACCGATAGCCAATGTCACAAGACACTGATAGAGGGTTTTTGTAACTTTTAGATTCATGGGTTACACACGTTTTAGGGATTGAAAGAATGCTCACGAGGTCGGACATTTCCGACTTTCTCAAATTAAATTTAAATCTACACAATATTTTTTGCAAAACAAATGCCTAATTTGTAAGTCTTTTCATATAGCATTTTTAACTAAAGTCTTAAATATTAAGGCTTTACGGGTTATATATTTAACCCCCTGCTATCATCCTCAAACATACTTACCTTCATGCCCGCGTCATTGGACATGCAACCAAGGCGAAACACAGCTATATGTTCAGACCCGCAATCCAATGATTGGCGTAGTGTGGAGTTTAATTGTAGTCCTGACAAAGAATTCTCACTAATTTTGTGTAAAATTTATCCGCATGAAGGGAGTACGTATGATTCTTTTGGGTCTGTCATTATTTTTGGGGATTCCCCTGGCAGCTGGGCAGACGATATCAAAAGGTGATTATCATTTCGAATTTGATTCCCGGTTAGATTGTGGTCCGGTTGAGGATCAGGCAGCGACAGGTACATGCTGGAGTTTTAGTACAGGTTCGTTTTTTGAATCTGAAGTTATACGCAAAGGAAGGGTACCGGTTAATCTTTCGGAGATGTTTTATGTACGGCTGAATTACCTTGAAAAAGCAGATTTGTATCTCCGTTACCATGGCACTAATAATTTTGATGAGGGCAGTTTAAGTCATGATGTTCTGAGACTTTACAAGAAATATGGTGCCATGCCTGAAGAAGCGTATAAAGGACTTACCGGGCAATCCACCCGACATAATCATGGACGGTTCGTGCGTGAAATGCGAAAGTATCTCGATGCCATGATTTCTGAAAAATCAATTTCCAGAGACTGGAGAGACTCTCTGAATGCTATCATGGATCAACATCTTGGTATTCTCCCGGATACTTTTACCTATGAAGGTGAAAAATACACCGCCATCACCTTTGCCAAAAAATTCATAGATATTGATCCGGATGACTATGTCACGATCACCTCTTTCAGTCATCACGATACCTATTCGTTTTTCGTTCTGGAAATACCGGATAATTATGCAAGGGAAAGCTATTACAATGTGACATTGACAGACCTGGTTACAATCACGGATCATGCGTTGAAAAACGGTCATTCCGTCGTTTGGGATTGCGATGTAAGTGAAGCCGGGTTTTCTGCTAGACAAGGATTGGCAATTGTACCCGCCAGTGAAGCGCTCACCTCTTCCAGACAAACACCGTTTGACAAACCGTCACCCGAGATCACCATAACTCCGGAACTTAGGCAGGAGGAATTTGATAACTATAGTTTAACCGATGACCATTTGATGCATATTGTGGGCATGGCTCGGGACCAAAATGGAAAACCCTATTATTATGTCAAGAATTCATGGGGTAATAACGTTGGATTCGATGGTTACCTTTTTGCCTCACAGCCTTACTTTGAACTCAATACCATCGCCATCACTCTACATAAGGAAGCGATACCCCTGGCAATTCGTGAAAATATCATTGAATCAACCAGTCAGGTAAACGAATGACGCAAATCTTTACAAACGACCGACTTTTCTATGCGTTTCATCTAATAATTCAAGTCGTTAATATCTTAGGGGCACCTATATAAAACTTAGAGAAAAGGGATGTTGTTATTACCTGTATATATCGCAAAAACGAATAAAAATGGACAATAAAAAGGAACTTGCTCAGGAAATTGTAAAAAGTCATGTAATATATTCATTGGGAGCGGGCTTAGTGCCTGTACCCTTGTTGGATATTGCCGCAGTTTCTGTCGTTCAGTTAGACATGTTAAAGCAATTAGCAAAAGCTTATGGGCAGGATTTTAAAGAATCTGCCGGTAAGGGTTGGATTTCTGCCATAACGGGAAGTACCATGGCCAGAATGGGTGCATCCTTTGTGAAAGCCATTCCTGGTATTGGATCGATACTGGGAGGAGTTACTATGTCCATACTCAGCGGAGCATCGACCTATGCGATAGGTCAGGTGTTTATCCTGCATTTTAGTTCCGGTGGCAATTTCATGAATTTCAACTTTGACCAGGCAAAAGAGATCTACCAACGAGAGTTTGAAGCCGGAAAAAAAGTAGCCAAAGAAATGGACAAACAAAAAAACAACAAAGCGACCGAAGACGATGTGTACAGCAAATTGGAAAAATTAGCCTCTCTGAAAGCCAAGGGAGTGATTTCAGAAGAAGACTTCAACGAGCAAAAGAAGAGACTACTAGCTGGTATTTGATTCTGGAATAGATTATTTTGCCTTACTAAGAAGGTTTACCAGTGCTGTAACGACGGGTCTTAAGATTTTAATTATCAATGGTTTGTCCTGTAGATACTGAACTAATACATGACCTATCATATAGTACATTTTTATGAAAGCGCGTCCGAAATAAGAACGGGTTAAAAACGAATCTCTAAATGCAGTCATCTGATCATACTCTTCAGATTGACGACCATAGTAGAAGGTCACGATAAAGCATTCCTTCTTCAGCTGACCCAGGCGTTGTTCCAGGACAATATATTCCTTAGACTGTAAAATATGAACAGGTAGCAACACCCGGTCTTTGCGATCATAGTCGGTGAACTGGCGGGAAGAAAATTCGCAGATCAACTCGACAGTGGCATTACCATAGATTATACCACTGGTAAAACTCTCGTCACAGAATTTCACCGCTGAAAACTGAAAGTGTTTTTCGGTAAGGATTATGGGAAGATCACAACTTACTTTTTGATGGCTTTCAGTGAGATTGGAAAGGCGGAGAGTGATGCGGCCGGGTTCATCAGAAGTCTTTTCCGGCAATTCGATCTCCATGATCTGCAATTTGAATTGATCGGTATCAGACGCGGTCAAATCGACCGGATACGCTCTATAATAGTCATGATGGTGTTGCCCGTCCAAAAAGGTATCGGATATTGCTTTTTCCAACCGGTTCCAATCCCACAGGATCACATTGGCAGATTCCGCAAGTTTTTTAGCTGCAGGAGTATAGGAGGAAGTTGTAATCATCAATGCCTGATCACACTGGTAGTACTGCTGAGCCCCAATAATCTGGTTAATATCCGATACGCCAACCTTGTGTAATTCAAAATAACGTTTGACCTGCACCGCCGTTTTTAAAGCATCCTTCTTTACTATGATATCGGCTCCAAAGTCAGCACTGTAACTGGTCTGTACCTGCTCATATCCATTTAACCTGAATAAATGAGCGATGAAGTCTTCGAATTCAGAAGGATCAATACCCTGAAACCGCACAGGAATGGCACTGTGTAAGTAATGATCCAGATTAACTTCGAGGAAGTTTGTCGATACTTTTTTACTCATTTAATTGATACCTTTTGTAAAACTCACCACCGTTATACAATCGTATGCATAACCGGAGATCTTCACATAATTATTTGGTGGCATTCTAGATAGCTTCTGACGAATCTCTACGGCACAAGTCCCTTTCCTTCAGCCTGACCTTAGCACCCAAGCGAGTCTCCAGACCACCTATCAGGACAGTCCAGGCCCAACAAGAAGCGGGATCCACTTAAAATTCAATCCAAAATTCAATCTAATTTTCTTGCCAAAACCACATGCGAAACATCCACCAGGGTAGAATTGATCGGGAAGAAACCGCAGATGGTAATCTTATGAAAGCATTTTTCTTGCCAGTTTGATTGATCGGTTTTTGAAATAGGCTATCGGATTAAAAAACCGGTGCTGAGTGGGTCATCCGGATCAAGAAAAAAGCGGTGTACTCCGCTTATGAAGGCATTACCCGACACGGCTGGTACCACGGCGTCCAATCCAGACCAGGAAATATGATTGAGCACCTGACCTTTGAATCTTGTTCTAATTATGCTTTCGATAACGAGCTCCTTTTCACTGTTAATCAATTGTTTATGATACAACAATGCAAGCTTACCACAAACACCGCTACCGGTCGGGCTTCGATCTACTTCACCATCCGCAAAAACACAGACATTGAGAAAATCACTGTCTCCTGCATTGGCTGCACTCCTGAAAATGACTCCATATAAAAAGCTGAGATCTGCCTCGGTCGGATGTCTCACCGTGATACCCTGGTGGGTGATCAGTAATTTCAGATCCTTACCGGCCTTCACAATATTCGAAATATTTGCCGGTATCAAATCCAATCCCATTTGATCAGCGTCTACATAGGCGTAAAAAGCTCCCCCATAACATATATCAAAAGCTACCGCACCGTAACCTGGTAACTCAATGACCTGATCTTCCAGGTAGACAAAGGAAGGTACACCGGTAAACCGAATGGGAAATTCTCCTGACACCTGCATATCGATCGTACTTTCAACGAGACCGCAGGGAGCATCAATCCGTAACGTCATCCCGCCTTCTTCCACTTCTTTCCAACCTAAAGTAGCGGCCAGTTTCGTAATAGCAATAATGGCATGACCACACATGGTACTATAGCCATCATTGTGCATGAAAATAATTCCGAAGTCCGAATCCACGTTCTCCGGTTCCACCAGCACACAACCATACATATCCGAATGACCTCTGGGTTCATACATGAGAAGCTTTCTCAATTGATCATGTTTCTCCTGTAGTTCCTTTCGTTTGGCAAGGATTGAATCACCCTCAAGCACTGGAACTCCTGAAAGAATTACCCGCAGGGGTTCGCCACAGGTATGCATGTCAATGGTCAGATATTCTGTACCACCCGAAAAAACATTCGGGAAATTCCGGATAGACTCTTTAATACGTTCGAATGTCCGGCTCACGAAAATTTATCGGGCTGTGCCTCGATGACGATCAGGAAACATACATCACCTCTTTTACCGCCTTGATGATCTTGCCTGGATTGGGCATATAAGCTTCAACCAGAGTTGGGGCATAGGGCAATGAAGTATCGGCCGCATTAATTCGAATGACTGGGGCATCCAAATAATCAAAGGCATTTTTCTGAATCACATAGGCAACCTCTGCTGAAACACCGGCAAATGGCCAGGATTCATCGACTACGACCAGACGATTTGTCTTTTTCACCGAATCTATGATTGTCTTGATATCCAATGGTTTGATCGTCCGCAAATCAATGACCTCCGCAGAAATGCCTTCCTTTGCCAATTGCTCAGCTGCCTTTTTCACCTCTTCCATCATTTTATTGAAAGACACAATCGTTACATCAGTTCCTTCTCTGCGAATGGCAGCCTTTCCGATCGGAGTAAGATACTCCCCCTCAGGAACCTCTCCCTTTAAACCATACAGTACCTCTGACTCCATCATACAAACCGGGTCATTATCACGAATGGCGGACTTCAGAAGACCTTTAGCATCTTTGGGATCCGTGCAGGAAATTACTTTCAAACCGGGTGTATTAGCCATCCAGCTCTCAAAAGTTTGAGAATGCTGTTGCGCCAGTTGGCCGGCAGCTCCCGACGGTCCCCTAAAAACAATCGGACAATGGAATTCACCGGCAGACTGAGAAAGGGTTTTTGCAGCATTATTGACAATCTGATCAAAAGCCAAAATGGCAAAATTCCAGGTCATAAACTCAATGATCGGACGAAGGCCATTCATCGCTGCTCCCACTCCCAGTCCGGTAAATCCCAGTTGTGTAATTGGGGTGTCATTGACTCTTCTGTCACCAAATTCTTCAAGCATTCCCTTACTCACTTTATAAGCACCATTGTACTCAGCCACTTCTTCGCCCATCAAAAAGACGCTTTCATCCCGTCTCATTTCCTCGCTCATTGCCTCATTAAGTGCATCTCTTAGAGTAATCTCCCTTGCCATAATTTACTTTTTCACCGGTTAGCCTGCAAAAATAGTCTTTATTTCAAATTTCTCCGTTTCCAGAATCATAAAGCCAACTGCTTCTGAGAAAACACGATGCGGAGCAGGTAGCTCTAAATCACCGGCGATTAACTCTTAATTCAGTCCTCTGGCCAATCTATGTACCCCAAACACAATGATGATCACCTGAAAGTAGTTTAATGATCGTCACCCGGTAACATTTCTCTAACCACTTACAACAATCATGAATCGGATACTTATTGGGACACTGCTCTTGACGGCATGTCAGAACCTACCAAA
>JBGTCB010001066.1:0-3593 GCA_041748995.1 Saprospiraceae bacterium
ATGAAACTTGCTACAATTGCTATAACGATACCCGTGAGTGCTGATAAAGATCCTAATAAAGAATACTCGGCAATGTTGATGCGATTAATTTGATTTTTGCTCGCACCAAGAGTTCTTAGTAAAACACTCTCCTTTATTCGCTGAAATTTGCTTAACATCAGGGAACTGAGCAGTACAATAAGTCCGGTCAGGATACAGAACAAAGCCATAAACTGGATGATATAGGAGACCTTCGACAGAATTCCCCTGATGGTTTCAAGGACCATACCCAGGTCAATCACGGACACATTCGGAAATGTACTAACGACAAGATTCCGTAACTCAGCCGTTGTTTTTGAATCGGGTGATTTGGTTACTAAAACGTGAAACTGAGGCGCATTCTCCAGGATCCCCGGAGGAAAAAGGATAAGAAATCTTGCCCTCATATTCGCATTATCGATTTTCCTTATGCTTCCAACATATGTTTTCATAAGTGCGCCCTGAACATTAAAAAGCAACTCATCACCCAGATCGACATCCATTGCTTCAGCATAAGGAGTCGCGATGGAGACATAGATAGTATCTCCCTGCTTACTGGCAGTTTTATCAAATGAACCTCTGACTACTTTTTCGTTAGAGTCTAAATAATTGCGATAAGTCACTCTGGATTCACGATGGATCGCCCATCCCCGGGCAGAGCGGGTCGTATCCTCCATCCATTCAGCTTTCGAACGTCCTTTCCATCCTTCCAGACGCATGGTCACAATCGGTAGTTGCTGGATCAATGGCATACTACGGGAAGTCACAATTTGGGCAACACTGTCTTTCTGACCCGATTCAATGCCAAATAAAAACATATTGGGCTGATCACCCGCATCCATTTTTTCGACATTTCTAAGTAAAAAACCCTGCACTATAAACAGCGTGGTCAATACTGCTGTCCCCAGCCCGATAGAAACCAATAAAATGGCCGTTTGATTGTTAGGTCGGTATAAATTGGAAATTCCCTGTCGCAATTCGAAACTCCAATGACGAGGGAAAAACCTTCTGACGAGATAAATTATTAATTGAGCGACAAGAAATAAAATAATAAAAGCAAGAAAAAGTCCACCGGTAAAATACAGGCTCAATTTCCATTCACCAGTCATTCCGAATAAGAACAAAATCATGGAAACTCCAATAGAAACATAAATCAGGATATTCCATTTATCCTTCCAATGATGTCCGGGCGATTCCACCATCCTGAGTGTACGTAAGGGACTGATATCTTTGGCTGATAATAGTGGCAACAAAGAAAAAAGCATCGTCATCACAAGTCCAATAGCAATTCCCTCTGTCAACGCTCTCCAGGATACATTAAAACTCACTTCAAAGGGCAGGAAATCAGATAAAATACCGGGCAATAATACCTGAACCAGACTACCCAATGATGCCCCAATGATCACACTCAGAGTTCCAACTAAAAAGATCTGGATGAAATAAATTAAAAATGCATCGCGTGGTCTTAAGCCCAGGCAACGAAATATGGCAATGGAAGGAATCTTACTTTTAATATAGATAAATACACTGCTGGCCACACCAATACATCCCAGAAGCAGAGCTACCAAAGCCACCAGATTCAGAAAATTATAAAGGCCATTAAAGGCATCACTTACATTTTCTTGCCGGTCGGAGATCGTTTCCATCCGCATGCTTTCTTTCCGGAGCTCATCCACCCGTTCTTCTTTCCATTCATCAAGAGGAAATGCAGGATCTACTTTATAGTAGTAGGTATAGTTGACCAGACTGCCGGGTTGGATCAGGCCTGTTGCCGTTATGTGAGACTGACCGATGTACACAGCCGGAGCAAAAGATGATGTAAAGCCACCATTACCGAAAGCACTCCTGATAGTTCCTGCAATCAAAAATGTCGCATCACCAAGTGTCAGTTTGTCTCCCACTGACAATCCCTGCTCCAGCATCAGGCTTTCGTCGACCAGAGCTGATTGACTGTTGCGATAAGATTCAGCAGCCAGAACCGGTGTCGTTTGCAAAGAACCATAAAATGGAAAGTTACCCTCAATTGCTTTGATCCGGACGAATTGTGAAGAGTTTTGCCTGGAAAAATAAGCCATCGACAGCATTTCGATTTCACTGGCCCGCTCACCATTTAGTGAATCAAGGATTATTTCCGGCCCGGGTGCCATCGGTCGATTGCTGGTCACCGCGAGATCGGCACCCAATAGAGAAGCTGCTTCCTGATCAATATCTCTGATTAAGTTATAGTTAAAGGAGTTAATCGCTACAAGAGCTGCAATCCCCAGAACGATCGAAGACATGAATAGAACCAGCTTTCCCCGGCTTTTGCGGCTATCGCGGTAAGCAGTACGAAATAAAAAAGCCCAGTTAGTCATGGAGCACCGTATTAGGTAAATCGGAAACTACGTGCCCCCCCTTGAGCCGAACGGTTCGACCGGTCTTTTGAGCAAGCTCCATATTGTGGGTTACAATTACCAACGTAGTACCTTCTTCACTATTGAGGGAAAACAACAATTCCTCGATTTGTGAACCGGTTTCGTCGTCCAGATTACCAGTTGGTTCATCTGCAAAAAGGATTGCAGGGCGATTGCAAAAAGCCCTGGCGATGCAAATACGTTGCTGTTCGCCTCCACTGAGCTGACTGGGATAGTGGTGGGAACGATCACTGAGACCGACTCGCTCCAACAATGCTAATGCCACTGAAATAGCCTGCTTGTCACCTCGTAGCTCCAGAGGTACGGCCACGTTCTCCAGAGCAGTCAAGGTAGGGATCAATTGAAAATCCTGAAAAACAAATCCGATTTTTTGATTGCGGATGGCTGCCCTTTCGTTTTCTCCCAGGTTGTTCAGTAATCTGCCCGTCAGATAAATATCTCCTGTCGTTGGGTAATCCAGTCCTGCACAAAGTCCCAGAAGGGTGGTTTTCCCGCTTCCTGAAGGACCGACGATGGCGACAGTTTCACCCTGATCAATTTTAAAATTAATATCTTCCAGTACTTTTAGTAACCTTTCACCACTTTGATATACTTTGGATACATTAATGATTTCCAGAATTGAATGCATAATAATTGGACTAAATCATACGTCGAAAGTAACAGATTTAATCCTGAGTTGTTTAGGAGTAGTACCATGTATCCAGCTCAATTAAAAATTTGAATGTGGCCCAGTTAAAATTCTCTTATTTCATCAACCTGCTGCTTGCTGTACTGATATGGTCTGGTGCTGTAGGTTGTCAATCGGGAACCAAACAGAAGGCTGAACAACCTGGTGGGGTGAATCAACCTATTTCGGATGAGGATTCATTGCGCAAATTCATTGTATTCTTCGGAAACAGTCTTACGGCTGGATATGGGCTTGAGGAAGGAGAATCATTTCCTGCTCTGATTCAGAAGAAAATTGACTCCCTGGATCTTCCTTATCAGGTGATCAATGCCGGGGTGAGCGGAGAGACCAGTGCAGGTGGCCTTAGTCGAATCGACTGGATTCTAAATCAGCCTATGGATATTTTTGTTCTCGAGTTGGGGGCTAATGATGTGCTCAGAGGTTTTGAATTAAGTGCGACCAGAAATAATCTGGAATCAATAATTGAAAGAGTT
>JBGTCB010001067.1:0-2767 GCA_041748995.1 Saprospiraceae bacterium
CGCAACATTAGCGGTCATTTTAGTTGGATACAATGCAAATATACTTGATGAAAATATATTGAATGGAACAATTATCCTGATTTTAATCACATGCATCGTGGCTTCGTTTGTAACCGAAAATGCCGCAAGGAGTATCATGATTTCAATGGGAGATAAGGATGAGAATTTAAAGCGTTCCAAGGGACTGTCTAATGAACGTATCTTGTTGCCCATTGCAAATATTGAAAATATTGAAAAACTTTTGGAATTCTCTTTATTAATAAAAGAGAAGGAATCTGAAAACCCGGTATCTGTACTTTCGGTCGTGTCTAACAATGAAGAAGCTGAGGTTAATATTTTGTTGGCTAAAAGCAGATTGGAAGAGTTTGTAAAACAGGCATCTGCATCAGATAATAAAGTCGATATTATTGCTTCGATCGATCATAATGCTGCCAGTGGGATAGCCAGGGCGGCGAGGGAAGTCATGGCGTCGATCATTGTTCTTGGTTGGCCCAAACGCACCGGATTGCTTGATAAATTTATTGGTGACACGGTGAATAGTGTACTGAGTAATACGGAAAAAACCGTATTTATTGGTTATTTTAATAATCCGCTAATATTACATAAAAGAATTATTGTAGTCGCTCCTCCACTTGCAGAAAGAGAAAGTGGATCTTCACTTTGGTTTGGTAAAATTGTAAAACTTGCGCAGGAGCTCAGTATCCCAATTCTCTTCTACTGTGATTCCCTTACCGGGAGCGCCATAGAAATGCAGACTAAGAAGGGTCGTCTGACCGCAGCAATTTCAGTCCATTACTTTGATGATTGGGAAGATTTTTTTATCCTCGCAAATTTTATTCAGGAAGATGACCTATTTGTATTGGTTTCAGCACGCAAGGGTTCCGTTTCTCATATAGCGATATTAGATAGACTCCCTATAAGAATTGAAAGGCATTTTCCTTCTCACAACAAACTACTTGTTTATCCTCAACGTCATAATCCAGTGTACTCAAATCAGAATTATAGTGACATTGCAACTGAGCCATTGAATAGAGGCATGGAGACCATTCGGAAACTAAGTAAAGGTTTGGGAGACATATTCAAAAAATCGGACCAATGATTAGTGCTTTAATGGGCATCAATTTAAACGAGAATCGACCTTAAGCACAAGGGATGTATCTACTATGAGCAGATTATCACCCATAAGGAAGCAATTGATAAAATTTAGCTTAATCGGAATACTTGCAGTAATAGTCGATCTGGCCTTCTATTATCTGTTTCTGAATATTTTTCCCGACGACCGGTTTTTAGTAGTCAGTAATGAGGTAGTGGCAAAAAGCATATCATTCATCTGTGGTATGAGTGTCACCTATACGTTCAATAAATACTGGACCTGGAAAATGAAAGATCGATCCCAGAGAAGATTATTGATTTTTTCATTATTATATTCAGTTTCATTGATTATTAATGTCGGTTTTAATTCGTTGTTATTGTATCTTCTGCATGAATCTCCGGTCCTGTATGAATTACCATACAAATACCTGATAGCTTTTATGGGAGCCAGCGGTCTAAGCGCTTCGATGAACTTTATGGGTCAAAAATACCTGGTATTCAGATCTCCGGCTAGTTTGTGATTGGTACGTAACGGGTATTTTAGCTTATAATTCAGACCATAGTCTGGTATGCATTCACAAATATTGTGATTCTGGCACCTCAGACTTAATCGGGAAACTATGGTTTATCTCTGGACTAATCCCCATTCAGATGTTAGCAGAACCACTCAGAGTCTTGTTATTGGATAATCACTTCAGAAGCAGATGTCAATAAAAATGAGATGAACTTTTTATTTTTTTTATTTTGAGTTCATTATAAGAGCATCATCATGAAAATGCAAAGTAAATTTTGTACGATACAATCGATTTATCATATTGCAGCGATTTTGCTCTTAATCTCTGCTAGTTTCGGATGTAAGTCACAACCAGGCAAGGGAAGTGCTTCAAATGGGGAAGAGTTGTATGTAGCAAAGGATTTTACAGCGGAGGGTTTGTTTACCGGTGGCATTGAAGGCCCAGCCTACATCGATGGGACGATCTACGCTGTCAATTTTGGCAAGGAAGGTACTATCGGAGCGGTTGATAGCGAAGGGCGCTGTTACCTGTTTGTGACACTGCCTGAAGGTAGCGTAGGCAATGGGATTCGCGGGAATGACCTGGGTGATCTGTTCATAGCAGACTATACCGGGCACAATGTTTTAAAAATTGATCGTATCAGCAAGAACATTGAAATTTATGCCCACCACGATTCAATGAATCAACCCAATGACCTGGCTATCCGGAGTGATGGGATGCTGTTTGCCAGTGATCCGAACTGGAAAGAAAGCACCGGACAGTTATGGCGTATCGACACCGACGGCACCGTCTATCTACTGGAGAAAGATATGGGGACAACAAATGGAATTGAAGTTAGTGCTAATGAGCAGTATCTCTATGTCAATGAGAGCGTGCAGCGGAAGGTTTGGCGTTATGACCTTAGTGATAATGGCAGTATTTCCAATAAGATTTTGTTGCATGAATTTCCTGATTTTGGAATGGATGGCATGCGTTGCGATACAAAGGATAACCTCTATATAACCCGACATGGGAAGGGTACGGTAGCCATTTTAAGTCCCGAAGGGGAATTGATCCGTGAGGTTGTTCTTGTGGGAAAGAAGCCTTCCAATCTAGCATTTGGAGGTAAAGATGGTCGCACATGTTTTGTTACCCTTCAGGATCGGGGATCTTTTGAGTCG
>JBGTCB010001068.1:0-3617 GCA_041748995.1 Saprospiraceae bacterium
GCATCCATTCATCCAACAAATTGGTCATCAGCCTGGCGATGGCGGTCTTTGCCTGTCCTCGTAATCCGAGAAGTAAGATATGATGTCTCGAGAGTATAGCCCGCTCTATGTCCGGTAAAACCGTCTGATCAAATCCTATAATCCCGGGAAACCGCTCTTCCTTTCCCTTGATTTTTTCGATCAGATTGCTTCGTAATTCATCTTTGACCGGTCTGGTTTGATAGCCCGAAGCTTTCAAAGCTCCCAATGTCATTATGTTGTCTTTCATCTAATTTTTGCTTTTCAGATAATGCCTTCCAGCATCGTAATTTTTTCCAGAAATAAATCCATGGCTAACTCATGGTCCGGTGTGATTTCGTAGTCTATGCTTTGAGTAAGGTAGCGGTAGATATCTACGCCCGGGAAATCAGACCGGTATCTTTCCGCAATTTCACGGCGGGTAGTCATTCCAATGCTTAAAGCCTTTTCTAATTCTCGTTCGAAAGTGGCGTCTACTCTGGATGAAGCCACCCAAATCGCAAATAAAAATGGAAGGCCGGTCATCTGATGCCAGGCCCCTGCCAAATCATAACGATATGGAAATTGCCCGGTAGATCGTAATGCCCGGTCACCAATAATCACCGCGCCCGTTCCTGCGGGCAACTCCTGCTCATATCCGGGATCCGCAGTTTCAAAACTTCCTCCATACCGGAAATATTCATCTCCCAGAATTCGCATCAACTGATTGGATGTTTTCGACTGGTAGTCAAGCAGTATCCGGTCCAGATCATTTACCGGTTGGTTTGCAACCAGAAGCACCGAATCCACCGCCCCTTTTGCTCCGATTCCCCATTTGGTGATCCTCCGGAATTGAGTGAGCTCCGGATAATCGGCTACCGGAACAATTCCGATATCCGCTCTTCCTTCTCTCAATTTTAATGAACATTGAGCAGGAGTATCCTCCATAATTATAAGCGGCTCACTGAATGTATGTAATTTTAAACCTTCGATAAAAGGTTTGGTATTGAGATATTCTACCGCCGATAAGGTGATTTCTGATCCTGTCATGCTTTTCCTTACAACACCAATTGTTACCTAAAGTTTGGCGCTCAAAGATAGATTTCTCCGGCATTTAAAAAGGTTCGTTCAGGGTACCTCTAAAAGCCTCTAAAAATCCAGGAGGGTGTTGAAATACCCAACTTGCGCTGATAATTATTCGACTATATTTTTAGTAAGAAGCTCGCAGCCGTTCTCGTCGTTTCTGACGTTGTTGATCCTCAGTCAGTTACAACCCGGTAGCTTCCTTCGTCTCGCCGCGTCAGAAAGCGACGATTTACGGCTTCAGCATCAACCTGAGTATTTCAACACCCTCCTAAGGCAAATTCAAAAAGAACCAAGCGAGACGAGGCATCGCGAGGGAGATTAGTGCTGCATTTCCAAAATATCTAACACCATTGATGGCTTCTTTTCCGCCATCTCATCATCTTCGAAAGCCTCACGTAGTGAGTACTATGCTCGGTTTCGCTTCCTTGATCTGACGAAAAATAAGCTCATCACTAATATCAGATACTTCGAAAATGCAGCACTAGCTGGAGCTAAGTGACTGAGGGATAACGATATTGAGGAGCGATCCGGGAGCCGGTTGAGATCCCGTGGATCTCTAAGCGACGAAACCACGAAGTGGATGGGAGGGACAGGTTATTTTTGAATAGCTTATCGGGATAGGCGGTTGACAATTGAACGAGGTTTTTAGGGGTACCCTAAATGACCGGCAACTCCAGATATCCTTTAAATTCATCTTCCTCAAAGCCGGTATCTGAAAAATCATTGACTACCTGATAAAGCGTATCGCGTTCGACCGGATTTCTGCCGACCGACCGGATCAGTCTGACCAAATCAGCGGTGGACATGGCAGGATTCTGTTCTTCAGCACCGGCCATAGAATAGATTTTTGTCGTATCATCAATCGTACCATCGATATCGTCCACTCCAAAGGCAAGCGACATCTGAGCAACGGTCCTGCCGATCATAGGCCAATATGCTTTTATATGATCGAAATTATCCAGATAAATGCGGCTGATCGCATAGTTCTTCAGGTCTTCGATCACCGTAGATTCGGGTAGGTGGGACATCTCATTTCCTTTGTTGCGAAATTTCAGGGGTATAAAAGTCTGAAAGCCCCCGGTACGATCCTGGAGATTACGGAGTTGTTCCATATGGTGGATACGGTGTTCATAGGTTTCAATATGACCGTAGAGCATCGTGGCATTGGAGCGACCGCCCAATTGGTGCCAAATCTCATGAATCTGTAGCCACTGATCACCGGTGCATTTGTCTCCGGCAATTTGTTGTCTGATTTCGGGATGAAAAATCTCTGCGCCACCACCGGGCAATGAATCCAATCCGGCATCTTTCATCCTGCGCATGCCGTCTTCGTAGCTGATTCTTTCCTTTTTAAAGATGTAGTGGTACTCCACCGGAGTCAGTGCTTTGATATGTAGTTCAGTCCGGTGCAGTTTGATCGCTTTAAAGAGATTTTCGTAGAAAGCTACATCATACTGAGGCAATACACCACCCACAATATGCACTTCGGTGACCGGTTGTCCGTCATATTTCCGAATAATGTCCATAATCTCATCATGGGTATATTCCCATCCCTCTTCCCTTTTCTTAATTAACCGGGAGTAGGAACAAAACGAGCAGGTATAGATACAGACATTAGTGGGTTCAATATGGAAATTTCGATTGAAATAAGTGTTATTTCCATTTCTTTTTTGCCGGATATGATTCGCCAGCATTCCTACCAGTGAAAGAGATGCCTTGCTAAAAAGATAGTGGCAATCCTCGTTAGAAATTCGCTGCCCAGCATAGACTTTTTCAGAAATAGCCCGTTCTTCTGGGGAGAGATGATTTTCTGGCAGAAAAAATTCCTTTTCCATAATGGTTCGATACGCAGGTACAAAAGTAATTTTTACCCGGTATGAATCAAACAGATAAGAGTAAACATGGTTTACATCCGATTCTGGTGGATCAGAAATCAACCGGTTGGCAAGCCAGGATGGCAAACAAGTACAGGTCCCGGCAATTTCGGGGCGCAAGTAAGATAGATACGGACTACCTAAAAAAAACCAGGTACAAATGCTTCATTCATACCTGGTCTCTATTACTTTTTCGAAAGATTGGACAGATGCATTACCTGATCCTTATTTCGATATTTTTGTTTCTCAATTTCTTGTTGTGATGCTGGTATGTTACGCAGACGTTCACCTTTTTAATAACGAAATAATCTTTCGAAATGTAACCTGTTTTTCTGGCAAAAGAAGCGGACTTCTCTTGCCAAAATCCGTGCTGGTGGAGTCATATTTACAAAATTAAAAATCGCTAAACTCTATCAGCTTTTCATTGATATTAATAAGTTCAAATTAGGCTAATTTAAATTGAAAGGCAAGTTTTTCGACTAATCTTTTAAGATTAATTATTTGTGGAGGTATTATGGTGTTGTGGTATTATGGTGTTGTGGTATTATGGTGTTGTGGTGTTGTGGTGTTGTGGCGTTATGGTACTATGGTACTATGGTACCATGGTATTATGGTACTATGGTATTATGGTATTATGGTATTATGGTATTATGGTATTAT
>JBGTCB010001069.1:0-2753 GCA_041748995.1 Saprospiraceae bacterium
CAGGCTTCCGTACTGCCATGTTCCTCGCTGTACTGAATGATCTCCAGCTTCTTTTCTTTTGTGTATTTGTTCCTTTTCATAGCTAAATTTCTCCCTAACTAATTTAGAAATTTAGTCCATTGAATTAGGGGGCTAGGCTATGATATACCCCCATCAGCCCGTTTTACAGGGATTTAGACACATTGTCCTTGCCATTACATAGTGAAGCCGGGGGAGTTGCCAAATCTTGTAAAAGTTTGGAAAAGTTATGTAACACCGGATCGCTTCATTGTTTCTATTTTTGTTTCATGCATCTGTCATCAAATTGTGAGAATAAAAAGATCATTACCGGATTCACTTTCGTCGTCGCCTCAACGCCGAAACTAGTTCGTTGATCTCTTTGGAAAGAATCTCCAATTCACACTTAGAACAGATTACTTCTCTTCGAGAGAGCCATTTTCTAACTAAAATGTATCAAAATGAATGATGAAAAAAAATTTTCAGAAGGACTGGCGAAAGTCTCAAGTCAGTTGTTCCGATTTGCTTTAAGATTAACAAGCAATCACGCTGATGCTGAAGATCTCTACCAGGATGCTGTCTTAAAAGCATATAAAAACCGGCACCACTATGATGAGTTGGATAAGTTTAAACCATGGATCATGACTATTATGCACAATACCTTTGTCACTCAATACAAGAAAAAGAAAAGACGGAAGGAGTTGCTCGCACTAGCAGATGATTCACTTTGTTTACTCTACCGAACATCGGAAGAAAACCGCGCCGACAAACAGATGTACTATAACGAGGTCTCCAATCTTATTGACGATTTAGGTCAAGTCTGTGGATATCCTTTAAGGATGTATGCCAAGGGATATAGTTATGAGGAAATTTCAGACCATTTTAAGATACCTATTGGTACGGTAAAAAGTAGACTTAATTTTGCGCGAACCAAGTTGCAGGAAAAAATGGCCTATCTCTATAATGATAACAGGATAGCCGTAGCACAATAAAGATGAGAGACGGGCATTTGATCAGATAATGAATGTCGCTTCTTACCTCATAATAAGTATATACTAAATCCCAATGCCAGGAGGCTGTTGAAATACTCAGTTTTAACTGAAAACGTATCAAACAGCCTCCTTCTTTTAGAATGACTTCTATCAGTCTGAATTCAAGTTTACTGTTCTAATTTCGCGAAACAAACATCTCCGGATGGCAGTCACAAAGGGGTATTTGCCTTCCATTCTTAGATTACAGAGAATTTAAAAGATCAGGTAAGTTCAATCGACGACTCATGTTTCTCATGTCTTAATCTTCACAATTTCCCTTAGCCTTGATCGCACCCTCTTCCCTTACGCCCGAATCCTTCTCCGCATAACTTTCAGGCTCTGCATGATGCCCGATTGCTTTGGAATAAACAAATGTAAATATAGCTCCAAAGAGAAGGATGGTCGATGAATAATAGACCCAAATCAACAAGAGTACCAGAGATCCTGCTGCCCCATATATGGTACCAAGATCACTGTTTCCTAAATAATATCCGATTAAAAATTTGCCGATTATAAAAAGAATAGTTGATAATATCGCACCGAACCAAACATCCCTCCACTCGATTTTTACATCGGGTAGGACCTTGAAAATCAAAGCAAAAATTGCCGTTACAATAATAAGCGAAATACATAAATTCATTGCAAAAACGATGTAGTAGGTGCCCTGAGAAAACCAGTTCGAGAGTAGATCACCAAACAGCGAAATTAATGTGTCGATTATCAACGACACCAGCAGTAAAAAACCAATACTCATCACCATTGCCAAAGAGATAAGCCGGTAAATAATAAACTTAATAAAACCCTGTTTTGGCTTGACTTTCACACCCCAAATACTATTAAGTCCATTCTGCAATGACACAAAAACAGTTGTCGCACTAAAAGCTAACGTACTGATTCCGACTATCCTGCCAAACAAGGTGGTTCCGATTCCTTCGTTATTGGCCAGTACTTTCTCGACGATATTTGCACTCTCACTTCCAAAAAGTTGCCGTATCTGTTGCATCAGGTTATCAAGAACAACCTGTGTCTCAAAAGCTGATCCCGCGATTGAAATCGCTATCATTAAAATAGCCGGCATCGAAAAAATGGTATAGAAGGCTATGGAGGAACTATATACCATAGGGTCGCTACCTATAAACTTGCTGACTGTTTGCTTAAATACTTTCCAAAGGTTCGGGATCTTATGACTCATTAATTGAAGTGATGTTAATAGCTAAGAAAAAAAGTCATCCTGATTTCCTCTGTTCCCTGAAAAAGTGGACTCGGAAACTGGAAACGAAAGATTTAAATAGGACCATGCCTCAGATATATATGTTCGATAGTTCAAAAGGTCGTCGAATCGATCAAAATTTAGGATACAATATAGGGCACCTTTATTTACCTCTGAATGAGTAAAAATTTAATAAGATGCAAGCCATACAAGGCTGGAGGAAGGAAGATAGCCGTAACTATCTGACTGACGATCAACGAAGTATGGCACAGCATATCAAAGGGTGCCTCTAAATAAATTTTAAAAGAAAATTGTTTTTAGCATGAACGGGGTTAATAGAGGTGCCCTACAGTACGAAATGCCCTGTTGCAGAGACTTAATTGAGAAAAGGCCGAATGTCGCCCAATGATTTGCTGGAAGAGTATGCGTAGATCGTAGAGGGAATTATTGACTCATCTCATTTGATAAAGTCCAGGAAAAGAGGTTGCTTAAATTAAAAAGATCGAACATAAATG
>JBGTCB010001070.1:0-3007 GCA_041748995.1 Saprospiraceae bacterium
AAAAATTGAGGTATACCGGAATAAAATCAAAGACCTGGAAACGGAGATCACCAAGCTACTTGACAAACTGGGAAAAGCCGACAGCGAAATCGAAGCTGCTCAGGAGAAAATTGATGATACCAAAGAGAAATTTGAAACAACCTTTCAGAATTTTGTAAAAGAGATAGAAAGGGACGTAGACACCCTTAATTCGGTGTTGTAAAACAATCTTCAATAAATAGCATATTCTATGACAAATTTTAATGCAGTGCCACCTAGTAGACCAAAATCATTTTGGAAAAGACCCGAGGGCATAACCGGTGTCATTTTTGTTCTGGCTGCCATTGCCGGAGTGGTATACCTGGCTCCTACTTTGATTGCCCTGGCTTCCAATGTATTGTATTTATCTTTGATTTTACTGGTACTCGGAGCTGTCATCTACATGGTGCTGGATCCCAGAATGCGTAATCTGGTTTGGTATATGTATAAGAGTATTATGCGCTGGATTACCGGGATGTTTATAACCATTGACCCTATAGGAATCCTCAAGAATTATGTGGAAGACCTGGAAGACAGTCTGGGAAAGATGAGCAAGCAAATCGGAAATTTGCGGGGTCAGATGCGGAAGATTAAAACACTTATGGAGGAGAATGATAAGGAAATTAATCAGAATCTTCTCATTGCAAAAAAAGCCCAGGAGCAGGGTAATGAAAAGCATACATTACTATCAACCAGAAAGGCAGCTCGTTTAAGGGAATCCAATGAAAAATACACCGAACTGCATGGAAAGATGACCATCCTTTACCGGGTGCTGGATAAGATGTATAAAAATTCCGAGATTCTGCTGGAAGACACCAAAGACCAGGTAAAATTGAAGGAACAGGAACGCAAAGCTATCAGGGCTTCACATAGTGCCATGAAAAATGCGATGGACATTATTTCCGGTACCGGGAGCAAACGGGAGATGTTTGATGCGGCCCTTGAATCCATCGCGGATGATCTGGCAAATAAGGTTGGCGAGATGGAACGTTTTATGGAAATGTCCAGTAGTTTCATGGATTCGGTTGATCTGCAAAATGGGGTTTTTGAAGAAGAAGGATTAAAGATGTTGGAGCAATGGGAAAAGCAAAGCACCCTGATGCTTTTGGGAGATGGAAAGCGGAGTGGTTCCACGGAGTCTCTCGATTTAAATGAGCCTCGAAAACAAAAGGAAAAAATCCAGCGTCCTGGTGAAAGCTCAGGTGGCTATGAAGGATTGTTTGATTGATTTAAGCAATGATTAAGATGTCTGCGGGAGTAGTTCTCTTAATCACCCAGATCTTGTTTTGTTCCTGCACTAGTAAATCTCCTGGAAACAAGCAATATCTTGAATCCTCGATCAGGAGCGAGATAGAAAATGGCAAGGGTACTTTTGCCATTGCATGGAAGGATTTGCACACTGGTGAAGAACTCCTGATTAATGAGGATACTGTCTTTCATGCTGCCAGTACCATGAAAACACCTGTAATGATCGAGGTGTTCAAGCAGGCAAATGAAAATAGATTTCATCTTTCCGATTCCTTAATCGTTACAAATCAATTTTACAGTATTGTTGACAGCAGTCTCTTTAGTTTGTCCACTTCTGACGACAGTGAGCCTGATCTGTATAGTGTGTTGGGAGGTAAAAAGACAATCCATGATCTGGTATATCGAATGATCATCAGAAGTAGTAATTTGGCGACCAACATAATTGTTGGTTTAATCGATGCCAGGAAGGTAACGGAGACCATGCGGTCATTGGGAGCGGAGAATATTCAGGTTCTCAGAGGAGTTGAAGATATCAAAGCCTATGAAGCCGGATTGAACAATACCACTACAGCTTTAGATCTCCTGAAGATCTACACCCATCTGGCAACTGGCGAACTAATTGATAAGTCCTCCAATCAGGCTATGATTGATATTTTACTGGACCAGACATTTAATGATATAATTCCGGCGTATCTTCCGGAAGAGGTAATAGTAGCCCATAAGACTGGCAGTATCACCGGTGTCCATCATGATTCCGGAATCGTCTTCCTGCCAAATGGCAAAAGATACGTCATCATTCTTCTTTCTAAAAACCTTGAGGATTTTGATCATGGCACTAAGACGATGGGCAGGATCTCAAAGTTGATCTATGACTATTATATCAACACATTAATAAATCCACATTAAGTGTTGATATTCACTTGTTTATTAAGCCAAGTTCATTTCCTTTCTGCAGCATAAAAGCATATGCTTCGTCATAAGAATTGGGTATTTGTCCATCCAGTATAGCCTCACGGATAGCATTTTTCAGAATCCCTACTTCTTTTGAAGGGGAAATTTTAAAGGTCTTCATAATAATCTCTCCGCTTATTGGTGGTTGCCAATTCCTTAAGCGGTCTTTTTCCTCGATCTCCCGGAGACTTTTTTTCACCAACTCGTAATTCTGCAGGTAACGACCTACTTTACCCGGATTTTTCGAGGTAATATCTGCCTCGCATAAAAGCATCAGATCATCGATATCATCACCTGACTCAAAAAGAAGTCGACGCAGTGCCGAATCGGTAATGTTTTCATTGGTGAGACTAATCGGACGTAAATGCAGTCTAACCAGATTTTGTACATACTTCATTTTATGATCCAGAGGGAGCTTTAATTTTCGAAAAATCCGGGGTACCATCGCTGCTCCCAATGCTTCGTGACCATGAAAAGTCCATCCAGCCTTTTCATCAAACCTCTTGGTTGGAGGCTTGGCAATATCGTGCAGCAATGCAGCCCAGCGTAACCAGATATTTGAAGATTTAGGTGCCAGATTATCAAGCACCTGCAAAGTATGATAAAAGTTGTCTTTGTGCCCGATACCATTGATGATTTCGACTCCTTCAAGGGCAGCAAGTTCTGGAAAAATTATTTGTAACAAGCCTGTCTGAAATAACAACCGGAGGCCCTTGGAAGGACGCTGACATAAAAGAATCTTATTGATTTCGACAGTTATTCTTTCTTGAGAAACGATATCAATCCGGTT
>JBGTCB010001071.1:0-1600 GCA_041748995.1 Saprospiraceae bacterium
TGAGAAATTTTAGTAAGATTTTTGATGGGATTCAAGGCGCCAAACGCAGGCATAGCCGTAGCTACGACGAGGCTTGGCAACGCAGAAGATCACAAAAAGATATTAAAATTACCAACAATAATTGATGTGTTTGTCTACTAGTAGTTCTCAGGCGTAGTCAGCAGTTTTTTCGACGTTCATTGAATGGTTGACACTATAGATTGGAGACTGTTTCTCCAACTTCGTGTGGCAAGACCAGCAGTGCTCGACTAAGACAGAATTTTATAAGAATAATTAAAAATTGTAAAACGTCTCTTGAGAAATAATTTGTGATCTTTGAAAATGATGAGACACCAATATAAGATACATGGAATGACCTGCCAGGGTTGCCGCAGCATGGTTGAAAAAATTTTATCTCAAGTAGCGGGAGTTGAGTCAGTGACCGTCGATCTGAAAGGGGCTGAAGCTTCCATTGAAATGGCAACCCATATTGAACTTTCGACATTCCAGAAAGCGCTGGAAGATGCAGGAGGTCATTACTCGATCACGCTACCTGTACAATCTAAGTCGGAAGTGATAGAACCTAAACACTAACCCAATAAACCATGAATTCCGGTAGCGGGAAATTCTATTATCCAATGCATTGCGAGGGCGACAAAAAATATGACAAGATCGGAGACTGTCCGGTTGTGGGATCGAATAAATCATCATTATAAAAACTTTGATCGATCTAAAAATATTTAAAATGAAAAAAGTCAGCTATTCAGTCTTATTAGCAAGCTTTTTAGTGTCTTCATGCGCCAATCAGACAACGACACCAAATGAGGAAGATCATTCGGCCCACATGCCAACTACACAAGAAAGTAAGAGCAATCCTTCCGAGTCAAAACCTGCCAGTCCGCACCATACAGCGATGGCTAACATTGGAGATACTCATGTGCATGTTGATTACTCTGCCACCAGCGCTAGAAACCGCACCATTTGGAATGAATTGGTTGCGTATGATCAGGTATGGGTGACGGGAGCTCACTGGGCAACATCGATCAACTTTTCCTAAGATGTCACCATTGATGGTAAGAAGATATCTAAAGGTGCGTATGCCTTTTTTACGATTCCAAATAAAGATGAGTGGACATTGATATTGAACGAAAACTATGATCAGCATCTTACTGATGATTATGATCAAAATTTAGATGTGATCCGCCTTAAAGTGAAACCCGAAATCCTTGATCAGCCGGTAGAAACGTTGACCTACGAGGTAAAGCCTGGAGATAACGGAAAGGGGGAGATCAGCATGGCCTGGGAAAAGATCAGAGTCACACTGCCTTTCGTGACTCAAAATTAGGGTTACCCAGACTATTGTCTTTCTGGAAGTACGTTTTGGAAAAATCGTATTCTGGAGTCTAAGTTATACATAGTTACAGGTAAGTCATCAGGCAATCCTCCGCAATATCTATTTTTCACACACCGCACATTTTCTAGTGTGGGAATTATGGAATAAATACCAATCATTGTGTAATAAATAAATCAATGATGTCACTTAATTTCGCCAAAGACTTCTGAAAGTCATTCAGCAAAT
This sequence comes from Saprospiraceae bacterium, assembly GCA_041748995.1. Classification (GTDB taxonomy): domain Bacteria; phylum Bacteroidota; class Bacteroidia; order Chitinophagales; family Saprospiraceae; genus JABDMH01. The sequence goes on from JBGTCB010001071.1 coordinate 1,559, forward strand.
TTTTGGTTCAGCCATTTCAGTCAGACATCGAAGTATGCTTTT
>JBGTCB010001072.1:0-1916 GCA_041748995.1 Saprospiraceae bacterium
CCTATTCCCAGGCTGTAAAACCAGGTTATGGACGCTTTATTTGGCAATTAGTCCTCCTTTTCGCTTTTCAGTATTCGGTAAGATTCGCGCACACGTTCGATTAAAATGATCATGATTATTGACAGGAAAAAGGTGCTGAATACAGCAATGGCTACAATAATCCAACGAATGGGGTAGGCCTTTTTTTCGGCTGCTGATGCCGGAGTTACTACAAAATGGTGAGGTATATATTCTTCCAGGTCAACTTTGGCTAATTCATACTTGCGCTGCAGCTCATTGAGTTGCTCTACCTGAAGGCTGAGCGATTCGGTGAGAGATAGCAGGGTTCCCAGATTATTCCCTGAATTTTTCATTTTTTCAGCATTCAGTAATGCATCCTGGCGTGCTGCCTTTTTATTCTTCCGGGCAAAAGGATTATTGACCATTTCATCCCCGCTGTTCAGGGCGTTTATGCCGTCCTTAAGGTCTTCTACCAAAGCCAGTTTTGTTTGGTATTCCTTTTCGATGATCTGGAAAGCCTTGGCAGCAACCTGCCTTTGAATTTCAGTTTTGGCAGTGTCAAGCGCGGCTGAGATATAATTGGCTATTTGTGCGGCCATTTGAGGGTCGCGGTCCAGTACTTCAATTTCTATCGACAGAAGTTCCGTACGTTTAAAGGAGATGTTCGATTTAATTTCACGCTCCAGCTTCGTGTATGGATAAGAGCCGTTTGGGTCGATCCCGTAATGCGCCATAAGATCGAAACGCTGAATTACCCTGGACATAAGCGGGGATGAATTCAAAATTTGCAATGCGTATTCGGCTTCTTCTTCCTCTCCAAACTCAAGTGCATCTTTGTCTTTAAACTGGTTATTCGACAGCACTACACCAGAAATGGAGTTAATCGTTGATGGATAAAAAACCACCTTCGAGGCAAATTTTGGGGTTATAAACTGCGGCCCGCTAAATACCCCCGCTGCCACGCCGGCCAATAGAGTAAGTATGATAACATGCCATTTCCAGCGTATTACAAAGCGTAAAACTTCAACAAGACTGAAATCATACGCATTCTTGGATTCCTTCATTTGATAGCTAATTGCGGCAAATTTAATCTTTTCAATGGCTTCCGGAAGTTGTGGTTTTTGACTTTATCAATTTACGAAGATCATTTAAATGTATGAGTCGGAACACAAACACCCAAATCACCCCCAAAACCAGACTAAACAAAAGGCCACGGAAATCATCAAAACCGGCCATAAAAATCAGGGAAAAGCTCATCATGTTTACCAGAACATAAAGTATAACCCTAATATTCACCAAATCGTATATCCGTATACGGAAATAAGACATTGAAAAATAAAAGGTACAGAGCGTAACCAAACTTTGGGTGATTAAAGTGGCATATACGGCCCCCATAACCTGCCAGCGGGGAATAAATATCAGATTAAGCACAATATTAACCAACAAGCCAGTCACGCTGATATAATTGAGGAGGCGAAGCTCGGATTTTGCTGTGAGGAGGGTGCCGAAAATATAACCCATGGCCATGGGGATAAAATTGAAAAACAGCAGGGCAAATACTTTTCCTCCATAAGCATGATGCTCATCATACAATAAAGGATAAAGCAGATCGGCATAAAAAAAGCAGCTCAGCGGCAAAAGCATTGACGCAATCAGAACAATATTGAAACTCTCCTTTACCAGGCCTTTTATTGATTCGTTCTGAGCGATCATTCTGGAAAAGAGGGGCAAAAGGAGATTAGATAAAAGCACCGCAAAAATGATTGCAGCATCCAATAAACGAAAAGCTGAGGCATAAATTCCCACCTCGAATTCGCCATTTGGCAATAATCTGCCTAGCATAACGGAATCAATACGTGTGTACAGGCCCATTAAGAAAAACAAAACCGCAAAAGGGTAGGATTTTTTAAGCATGG
>JBGTCB010001073.1:0-5422 GCA_041748995.1 Saprospiraceae bacterium
TCCAGGATTTTAATTGCCTCTACCTCCGAAGTCTATGGAGACCCTCTGGAGCATCCTCAAAGAGAGGATTACTGGGGAAATGTAAATCCCGTCGGACCCAGAGGAGTCTACGATGAAGCCAAGCGATTTCAGGAAGCAATCACGATGGCCTATCATAACGCCCACGGGTTGGAGACAAGAATCGCCCGGATCTTCAACACCTACGGACCCAGGATGCGACTGGATGATGGTCGGGCCCTCCCGGCATTTATGGGCCAGGTCTTACGAGATGAACCCATCACGATTTTTGGTGATGGAATGCAGACACGTTCTTTTTGCTATGTCGATGACCTTATCGAAGGCATTTTTCGACTTTTGCACTCTGGCTTCCACCTTCCGGTTAATATTGGGAACCCTGCCGAGATCACCGTCAAACAATTGGCTATGGAGATTATCGGGATGGTAGAATCCACTACATCAACCCTGAGTTACAAGGAATTACCGGTTGATGATCCGAAGGTAAGACAACCAGACATTACCCGGGCCCGGGAGATCTTAAATTGGCAGCCCACGATCCCCCGTGAAGAAGGACTGCGACGTACTTTAGAATACTTTAAAAGAGTTGTATAGGGATGACTAAAAGAGAATACAGAACCATTCTGATCACCGGAGGAGCTGGATTTATCGGGAGCCATCTGGTGAGACACATGCTAAAGAAATATCCGGGTTCAAGAGTTATAAATCTGGATAAACTCACCTACGCCGGCAACCTCGAAAATCTACGGGATATAGAAACAATGCCCAATTATTTTTTTGAGAAGGTCTGCATCACAGATGAAGCGGAAGTCGAGCGAGTGTTCCTCACTTATGATCCCGATCTGGTGATCCATCTTGCCGCCGAATCTCATGTCGACCGTTCTATCCTATCGCCTCTTGAATTCGTAACTACCAATACCGTCGGGACCACCAATCTGCTTAACCAGGCCAGGAAACATTGGATGGAGGATTCCTTTAAAGGAAAATTATTTTACCAGGTATCAACTGATGAAGTTTATGGAAGTCTGGGCCCCTCCGGTTCTTTTACAGAAGAAACCAAATACGATCCACGATCTCCGTATTCAGCCTCCAAAGCTGCAGCGGACCACCTGGTGATGGCGTACTATCATACCTTTCATTTGCCGGTGATCATCAGTAATTGTTCAAACAATTATGGACCTTATCAATTTCCGGAAAAATTAATACCCCTGATCATTAATAACATACGGCATCAAAAACCCCTGCCGGTCTATGGTGATGGCGGGAATGTGCGTGACTGGCTATATGTTACAGATCATGTAGAAGCGATTGATCTCGCTGCCCATCAGGGAACCATCGGCGAAACCTATAACATTGGCGGCACCAATGAACAAAAAAACATTACCATTGTGCAGACTCTCTGTGATCAGATCGATGAAAGAGTAGGAAACCCTGCCGGTACTTCCCGCAAACTTATCACATTTGTGCAGGACAGATTGGGCCATGATCAACGATACGCCATTGATCCATCTAAAATAAAACTCGAGTTCGGATGGAGTCCTGCGATAAAACTGAAAGAGGGCTTATCTTTAACTATTGATTGGTACTTTGATAATGCTTCCTGGCTGGAAAATGTAACCAGTGGGGCATATAAGGCTTACTATCAAAAAATGTATAAAGAGGTTTAAAGCAATGTACAGGTTAATTATCCTTATAAACCTGATATCTATTTCTCTCACCAGCGGGTTGTTCGCACAGGTGACAGATGCCCTTTTGCGTCAGGAGTTGACAGACCGGGGTATCAATGAATCTGTGTTCAGACAAAAACTGCGGGAAAGAGGGGTTACTTATGAATCAATTGACCAGGTGCCTGTAGATAAATATGATGAAGTCGAGTTGATCGTCCGGGAGATTATCGACGAGATGGAACGTGAAAAAAACCAGGCTATACAAGAGACTCAACTACAAAACACCAATATAGACCCTAAAATTACATCACAGGAAACCGAAGCCATACAGGGGGCAAAAGAATCCGTGCTGGAAGGAGCCACAGTCGAAGAGGCCGTCCTGGAAGCGGTTGCCGAGAAAGAGCCGGATCTGCCGGCACCGAGGATTTACGGACAGGGTATATTTCGCAATCAGACGCTCCAGGTTTTTCGCCAGGCGGATAACATCAAACCCCGTGACAACTACCTTTTAGGGTCAGGTGATGAGCTCACCATCTCAATCTGGGGTGCGTCAATTTTTGAACGGACCTATGTGATTGATGAGTCGGGTTTTATCAGTCCGGTAGCTATGCCCCGTATCTATCTGAAAGATCTGACTTTTAAAGCAGCGAAAGAAAAACTGATGCGTAATTTCTCTTCTTTTAACCGGTTTCAGGCAGATCAGTTTGAAGTGTCCTTACGCTATGCACGAACCATTTCCATCGGAATTTTTGGAGAGGTCTTTAATCCGGGGAGTCATACCATCTCAGCGATTAATTCAGCATTCAATGCCTTAGTAGCCGCGGGTGGTCCCACCGATATCGGTACCTTACGCAATATCAAATGGATTCGAAATGATGGCTCCGTTGAAATCATTGATGTATACAAATACATGCAGGATCCAACCATTGTTGACAATTACTATCTGTCCGATAATGACATAATCCAGGTGCCGATTGCTCAGCGGGTTGTGAATATCTCCGGTGCAGTCAATCGACCGATGCGCTATGAGTTAGTCGAAGGCGAAGAATTGCAGAGTTTACTCAAATATGCCGGCGACTTCAAGCCCAATGCCTATAAGGAGATTATCCAGTTGAAACGCTTCGAGAATGATCAGGAGAAGGTCATTGATATTTTATATAATCAGTTGGTGATACAGGGTGGTGATTTCACTTTAAGGAATGGTGATCAGATCATCATCCGCACAATTCCCAGCCCTTATCGCAATTTTGTTTCGGTAACCGGCACCGTTGAATTACCGGGAGAGTTTGAATTTATCCCTGGCATGAGGGTGACAGATCTGGTGCAGAAGTCAGTTCTGAATGACGAGTCAGAAAGATCCTATGCCGTTTTGCGGCGAAATAACCGGGACGGCACCTCCAACTTTATCCGGGTAGATTTGGAAGCTGTGCTTTCAAATCCGGCTTCATCCGAAAATATATTGCTGGCTCCCGCTGATCAGTTGTCTATTTATAGCCGGGGCAAATTCATTGATCAGTACGAGGTATCTATCACCGGTGAGGTGCGGTCACCCGGAAATTTTGCCTACGATCCTTCACAGAATATGCGGATCCGGGATGTAATCCTGATGGCAGGGGGCTTAAGTGCTCAGGCAACTGATTTTGCCTACCTGATCCGATTATCGATAGACACCGGTGAGCCGGAATATATCTCCCTCGACATCCGGGAAGCCATTGCTGATCCGGCTTCCGATCAGAATTTGGTGATACAGCCGCGTGATGAGATTCGCATTTTATCCAAGACATCCTTTATAGAAGATGCAACCATCAGTATCGGAGGATCGGTGCGCAGCCCCGGGTCATTTGCTTATGACGTGACAATGAGCATAAAAGATCTGATTACGCTCGCAAACGGCTTTCGCATAGACGCTGCTACTAACCGGGTCGAAGTGACCCGAATGGTCATCGAACAGAATGAGCCAACCCAGGTCACCATTGCCACGCTCACCATTGACGAAAATTGGAATCCCGTGGGTGCCGTCGATTTTACCTTGCAGCCTTATGACCGGGTCTATGTGCGATCTGTACCGGAGTTTGAATTTCCGAAGGCAGTGACGATTAATGGTGAAGTAGTTTATCCCGGTCCCTATACCATCATCGCCGACAACGAACGGATTACCAATCTGGTGCGACGGGCGGGAGGTTTGACCCAGGAAGCCTTTCCGGAAGGTGCCACACTGGTACGAACCCATGATGGAACCGGACCAATAGTGATTCAGCTGGCAGAAGTAATGAATAATGAACGCAGTCAGGCCAACATCATTTTGAAAGATGGTGATGTGATTGACATACCGAAAATCAAAGATTTTGTTTCGGTCGGTGGAGCCGTCAATACAACCGAACTCTATCGTCAGGATCTTCTGGGTCCGGACAACCGGGTCACTGTGGTTTTTGATGGCAGCCATTCTGCCCGGTATTATATTGAAAAATTTGCCGGAGGGTTTGCCGATAATGGTGACCGGAGGAAGGTAACCGTTGAATATCCAAATGGAATCATCCGGCAGGTAAAGGATTACGGGATGTTTAGGGTTTATCCCAAAGTAGAAAAAGGGGCGATTGTCAAAGTCGGTATCAAAGATCCTGAAAAGGAAAAGACGGAACCGGAAAGAGAACCCATTGATTGGGGAGAAGTACTGGCCAATGCGGTCAGTCAGGCTACAGCGGTGCTGACATTAATATTATTGATTGACCGGGCAGGTCGCTAGCATGGAAAGAATCTATGGTCGGAATCCGGTCTTAGAAGCTCTCAAGAGCGATCATGACATCGACCGGGTGTATATCCAGGATAGTCTGAGTGGCGAGTTTGAGATAGAGGTCAGGCAATTGTGTAAAAACCGGTCAATACCCCTTAATCGAATTCCCAAAGCAAAATTGGATGCCGAGATCAGGGGCAACCACCAGGGTATCTATGCTGTCTCATCGGTGATCACCTATGTCGAACTGAAAGATTTGGTGCCCCAGTGGTTATCAAGTGGATTGAAGCCGGTCTTAGTGTTGCTGGATGGTGTGATGGATGTCCGCAATATCGGAGCCATCGCCCGTTCTGCCGAAGTATTTGGTGCGCATGCCCTGATCTTACCCAGTAAGAAAACTGCTCCACTCAACGACATTGCCATTAAAGCGTCTGCCGGTGCATTAACCCACCTACCCATTTGCCGGGTGAAAAATCTTGCCTCGGCCATTGAGTACCTCAGTCAGCATGATTTCGAGATCCTGGGTGCAGACCAGCAGGGAGATATTGCCCTCTCCGACCTGGACACGTCAGGACCCATAGCGATTGTTTTAGGAGCCGAAGGCCAGGGTATCGACCGGCATTTGAAAATCTATTTTGATCATCTCTTTTACATACCTCAGGTCGGAAAAACAGAATCTCTAAACGTTTCAGTCGCTGCAGGCATTATATTATACGAAATACATAAAAGAAGATCATGATACAATTGCTAAGAATACAACACCTTCCCTTGTTAATCTGGGTTGGGCTTTTGTTTATCGGATGTAATACTACACAGTCGATTCCTGTCAGCAAAGGCGTGGTGACTGAAGCTGAACCCGATCTGGCCTCTGCCTTACTTTGGAAAATTGAAGGTGATGACGTAAAGACCTCCTATCTCTTTGGCACCATCCATATGATTGAGCAGGATCAATATTTTTTCACCAATGAAATGGAAGAAGCCTTAAAAGCTACTGATGAGTTGGTACTCG
>JBGTCB010001074.1:0-3143 GCA_041748995.1 Saprospiraceae bacterium
TTTGTTATATTCAACTATAAGATACTCAATTTGAGCGACTTATGGAAAATAAACACATGCTCTTTTTTTATTATTTATCTGGTACAGAAACTTGAGTTAGTAATTAGTAAGTTAGTAATATATGCATGTTATAAGCTGTAAGGTCGATACTCCCGAGTTCAGAGAAACGAAGAGGATAGTTTGACAGTCCTTGCTCTTTTTTTGAGGATGTTTTGACTTTAGCACATCATTCTTAAACTAACTTATCGTGAGGCAGAAGAAATTCACATCATTTCTAAATTGACGATGTCTTAATATGATTACAAAGGTTTATATTTAAAGAAAACGAAAGATCATGGAAATACTGAAAATCAACCATCTTGCAGTTTGGGCTGGTGTTGTGTTACTCACTGTGCTTGGATTTTTATGGTATGGACCACTGTTCGGTGATGCATGGATGGGCCATGTTGGTCTTGACAGGGCTACTGTAGAGGCAAACCCGCCGACGGCTGGTCTATGGATTACCAATATCATTGCGACTATCATACCTCTTTATACACTAGCCTGGTTATATTCCAAAATGAAGATACGAAGTGCTATCGAGGGGGGCTTGATCGGGTTATTGATCGGGTTCAGTTTTGTTTTTCTCAGTAATATGACCGGAGATATGTTTGCTCAAAGACCCTATGGTTTGTCATGGATCACTGGCGGTTACAGCATGGTAGCAATGGCGTTAGCCGGATCGATATTAGGTGGCTGGACTAAGGAAAAATAATAAGTGGCTGATGTGCTGCTTTGTCAGGCTTGAAAGAGTTCACTCAACTTCGGTCGTTTGCATAACGTGCGGAGATAAATTCACTGATAAGCTTGTACATCTGCTGTTCCGTGGGCTTAGCATGGAGAAATTCGAGATGTTTATTCATTACATTTACATCAGCACGTTTGGCAGGACCGGTCTGGGAATGTTTCGGACCATTGCGCATGGCCTTATCAAAGGTTTCTTTAATGAGTGGATGGAGAAATGAGAAATCCAGATTATTTTCCTCGCACAACTGTTGACTGGCAGTCATCACAGCATTAGAAAAATTGCATGCGAAAACAGCAGAAACATGCAAGGCAAATCTTTGTTCATCACTGATTACCTGATTATTTCGGCTGAGTTGTTTTGTGATGTGAATAAGCCTCTTTTCAGTAGCATCGTCCGAAGCAGTAATGAATACGGGAAGATCTTTCCAGTCAACTGTTTTATTTTTTGAAAATGTCTGAAGTGGATAGATAACTCCATATTTCCGGGTTACATTTTCGAAAATCGATGAAGGCACACTACCCGCCGTATGGCACAAAAGACGATTGTCAGGGATTTCAATTTTTTGCAGAATTTCATTCAGGGCATCATCACTTACAGCAAAAATCAAAAGATCAAAATTTGTTTTTAACCTTGATAATTCATCCGAATAATCAGCTTTAACCTGCATGGCTAAATTCTTTGCATGAGCCTTGTCTTTGCTGATGATTTGTAAGATACTAATACCACCTATCTTATTAAGTGCAGTTGCCAGGTGAGTTGCGACATTTCCTGACCCGATAAAGCTGATTTTCATGACGTATGCTTCTTCTGTTTAAAAGGTAAAATATTTTGTTTGATTTTTAATTTTAAAGAATTTAATCGATAATTCCTGTTTAACTATCAGTTACCATGGTCCGGTTATATTTTTCTCCATCTTCTCGTCATACTCAGCGCCATTCCAAGCATCATCAAAGACGAACCTAACCAAAATAAGTTAATTCCCGGGAATTCTATGGCCTCAAGTACAATAAAGTCATCGCGGGGAGCATCCAAAGCAACATCTACTGGAAATTCGACAGCTTCCATGCTCGTTTTTGCGATCATAAGATCCAGGAGTTCGGTCGTGGGATCAATAGATGCAAATCGTAGGGTCAGACCTATATTAGGTAAGAAATCTTTTACCATATAGGTACGATTGTCTCTGATCAGAAATATCGGTTTGGCTATGTCTCTTTTTCCATCCGGAGATTCGATGTCCAATATAGCTGCAACAGCAATATCACCCTCTACAGGAAGATAGGATGCATGAACGGGCTCTTTATCAAATCCACTTAAAGTTATTTTATAGCCATCAAAATAAAATACATCGCCCAGTTTTTGACGGTAGGTTTCGTAGCTGAGCATCTGCTCGTCCGGGTAAAGCTTGTGTAGTCCATCTTCAGTCAGTCTGATCCGAACGCCCAGATCATTCACATCATCAAAATAGCTATAGATGAACCGTTGCTGTTTGATTGCCAGAACCGGATAAGCAGCTTGAGGACCTGAGGCTGAATCCCAGGCCATAATTTCAGCGCCATAGACTACATCTCCTTCTTCCTGCTCGTACTCTCTATGTTGAGGAGTGGTGATAATTTGTGTGAGGCTGAGATATATATCCTCAACCTTTATCGTATCCCCGAGTTTAAACAAGTAGGTATTATAGGTTAAATTCTCATCCTCTTCCTTAGCGGCTTCAAGACTGATATGTCTGGGAGGAGCAGCGGTGATGTGACTGAAGATATCTTTATGCAAATACCTTTTGGTCGATGGGTTTGGGTTGACCATCTCTGTTTTTGCAGCATTGTAGGTCAGATAAGGACTCAATTCAAAACTCTCTGTTATACTTTGATTATCATCTCCCAATCGATCGAATTTGATATGATATGTCCGTTCATGATCGATCATGGTGTCAGAAAGGTAGGTGGCTATAAATCCACCCATAAACAGAGGTTCTCCTTTAATGAGATACACATTTTTGTGGAGTCGATCATCATTTTGTGAAAAAATACCCTGCATCGCAAACACATTGTTTGAGATGTAATTTTTGTTGATGCCTGAGGCCAGGATTCCAATCACCATCATCCCGAATCCCAGATGCGCGAAGACCGAAGCAGCTGCTTTAATCTTCCATTTGAGAAATTTGATCAGATATAGTGTATTTGCAGAAATACAAAACAAAGCACTAAAAAGCAGAAGGATATAGGCGAACGAATCCGCTTTGATCCACATGTTCACCAGGAATGTCAGTACAGCGCTGATACCAATACTTGTCAGCATATTCCTGATAAAGGCTGCCTTTTTGTTCGGCCAGTTACTTCCTTTATAGATTAAAAATTGC
>JBGTCB010001075.1:0-9257 GCA_041748995.1 Saprospiraceae bacterium
ATCGGGTGAAGAATTGGATCACGATCAACGAACCGTGGGTAGTTGCCATGCTGGGATACGGACAAGGCATTTTCGCTCCTGGCAGAATCTCAAACCGGGAACCCTACCTGGCAGCTCATCACCTCATACTCGCGCATGCAAAAGCGGTCGATTGTTACCGAAGAAACTATCAGGAGAAACAAAAGGGCCGGATTGGGATCACCAATAATTGTGACTGGCGCGAACCATTAACCCAATCTAAGGCAGACCGGGATGCAGCTGAAAGGGCACTGGAATTCTTCCTGGGGTGGTTTGCCGATCCTATATACTTTGGACATTATCCGCAAATCATGGTAACCCGGTTAGACAGTCGGTTACCCCAGTTCACGGAGCAGGAAAGGGAAATGGTCAGAGGGTCCAGTGATTTCTTCGGACTTAACCATTATACGACAATGCTGGCAGCCGAAGCAGGTGAGACAAGGGTAGCCGGTTCCGTGTACGGGAATGGAGGATTGTCTGAAGATCAGCAAGTCTCACTATCCCTGGATACATCCTGGAAACTGACCGCGATGCAATGGGCTATTGTGCCATGGGGTTGTAAAAAACTCCTCCAATGGATCGATGAGCGTTATGGCAAACCGGGCATTGTCATTACCGAAAACGGAGCCGCCTTTGCTGACCGGTTGGAGGAAGGCGCAGTGAACGATCCTGACCGGATCGATTTTTACCAAAATTATCTGATGGCTATTCACGAGGCTATGACAGCAGGAGTTCGGGTACAGGGATATTTTGCCTGGTCTCTGATGGATAATTTTGAATGGGCATCCGGATATAGTAAACGATTTGGGTTACACTTTGTCAACTTTCAAACATTGGAGCGTATTCCCAAAGCCTCTGCTATTTGGTACGCCGGGGTGATTGCAAAAGGTGGGATTGTTCAATAAGAGGTTGTTCAAATACTCAGGTTTTTGGTCAAAGTAATTTTAAAAAAGAAAACCAAAATGTCATGATCCGATTTTTGGCATCATTTGCGATTTTCATCATTTTGTCGTATCCTGATCATTTATTTTGTCAGGCAGAAAAACCCATGAAAAAGATCCTTGTCGGGATCGGCCAGCTACATGTAGAAGGAGGTAATCCCGAAATCAATTTACAAAATGCGGTTGCTTTTATCGCAGAGGCAGCGAGACAGCAATGTGATATTATCGTTCTCCCTGAGTGTCTGGATTTTGGCTGGACTCATTCAGCAGCATTGACCGGAGCGCAACCTATCCCGGGAAAATACAGTGATATACTTAGCCGGGCTGCACGTGAACACAACATCTATGTTATCGCAGGACTAACCGAAAGGGAAGCAGATAAAATTCATAATGCAGCCATCTTAATATCACCGGAGGGATTGATTCTGGGAAAACACCGAAAGATTAATATCCTTGACATTGCACAACATATTTACACTCCGGGTAATAGCTGTTCAGTGATAGAAACCGATCTGGGTAAAATCGGGATGAATATCTGTGCCGATAATTCTCCTTCGACCAATGCGCTTGGTCATGCCTTGGGTTTTATGGGAGCCGATATCATTCTATCTCCCTGCAGTTGGGCAGTGCCTGAGGATTTTGACAATGATCAAACGCCTTATGGGGAGATCTGGAAAAAATCATATATGGAAATCGCAGAAAAACATCATATTCCGGTGATCGGAGTGAGCAATACCGGACTAGTAAAAGACGGTGCCTGGAAAGACTGGTGGTGTATCGGAGCTTCCCTGGTGGTTTCAAAGGACGGAACCATCCAGCAGCAATTTCCCTATACCCGGGAAGAGAGTAAGCTGTATACTATCGAGGTGGTGTTGGGAAAATGATGAGTACACTAGTGCATCATTTCCGAAATACCTGATACTAAGTACGGTTTCTTTTTCGTCATCTCTTCATCATCGAAATCATTATATAGCTAAGGCTATACGCAGTTTCGCTTCTTCGACCTGACAAAAAACAATGTCGTCCATAATATCATTTACTTCAGAAACGATGCACTAGTCAGAAGCCAATGTCTTCCCGATATCATACTTTTGCATCCGGGAGTAAAGTGTGGTGGCGGGTACTCCAATCAATTCCGCTGCTCCATTCTTACCCGATACTCTCCACCCCGTTTGCTTCAGTGCCCTTAATATATTCTCCTTTTCCAGTTTTCTGAACGCGTCATCGGTTAGAACAAAGGGAAGACCATTTTCTGAGGGGTCATCTTTTTCATGGGTTGAATGGCTGAGGTTTTGCAAAATAACCGACAAATTGATGGTGTCATCACGGCTCACGATCAATGCCCTTTCCACCAGATTCTGTAATTCACGAACATTGCCCGGCCAGTGATAATGCAAAATCGCCTGAATACTTTCTTCCTGCAGAGAAGCAAATTTGCGTCCTGTCTTTTTTGAAAATTTGTCGATAAAGGCATTGGCCAGCAAGATGACATCGTTTTCCCGATCACGTAAGGGAGGGACCCGGATGGGAAATACGTTCAGCCTATAGAACAGATCCTCTCTGAACCTTCCTGCTGCTGATTCCATTGTTAGATCGCGGTTGGTTGCGGCGATGATCCGGACATCTACCCTGACTGGTGCTGAACTACCAACCGGGTCAAATTCTCCCTCCTGGATCACTCGTAACAGCTTAGCCTGCAATAATAATGGCAATTCTCCGATCTCATCCAAAAACAAGGTACCCTTATTTGCTAACAGGAATTTGCCCTTGCGGGAAGAGGTAGCCCCGGTAAAAGCCCCTTTCTCATGACCGAACAGTTCGCTTTCAATCACATCCGGAGGAAGGGCAGCACAGTTGATGCAGATGAGCTGTTGCTCACTACGGCGGCTGCGTTTATGGATGGCACGAGCAAAGAGTTCCTTGCCGGTGCCGGTCTCACCAAGGATGAGAACGGTAGAATCAGTGGGGGCTACCTGCTCCACCATGCCGGTGCTTTCCTGAATAGCCCGGCTGCTGCCAATGATATCTTCGAAATAATCGGCCTTAATTCGCTCCCTCAACTGGATAGCCTCCAGGTCGAGCTTTAGGATCTGTTCCCTTGCTTGCTCTACCTCCTCCCGGTTGCGGATAAAAACAGCGAAGTAAGGCCGCTGGGCATAATGGTATTTGGAAAAATGGACTTCTACCGGAAACTCCTTTCCGGAACGTGTGATCGCCGTCTGCCTTCCCTGAACCCAACTTGAAATTGGATAGGTCATGCTTTCCCTCAACATGAGAATAGACTTCAATACCTTGCTTGAGGATTCGGGGGTGAACAGATCCACCAATCGCAAATTTCTCAAAGTCCTGGTTTCGAGACCAAATGTCTTCAGAGCAGCCTGGTTAGCCTGAATCAGTCTAAGGTCCTCATCAAGTTCGAAAATACTTTCCGTGGTACCGTTTAGCAGCCGATCAAGTTTCTGCTCATTATCCCTTAGAGCCCGCTCAGATCGGACCCGAAGCAACTCAGCCTCAGCGCGGGCTGCGAATATTCTAAAGATGGCAAAAACTTCCGGCATTTCTTCCATCTTCTTATTGTCCAGCAGTGCGAGATGTCCCTGCGTCTTACCCTCAGCATCCCGTAAAGCCAGGCCCATATAGCTTACCGCCCCTACAGATGGCAGGTCGGGGTCTTTGGGAAAGAGCTCAATGACTTTTTCCGGTATATGACAGATTCCCGGATTCTGAACTACCGGCTCACAAGGCGTCCCTTCCACATCGTACTCGTATTCGGGTACGAAGCCTTTATCCAGCCAAAAAGCAAAGGCACGCAGCCGATGTTGTTCAGGTAAATACTCCGTCACCCATACACCATGAACATTCAGAATCTCCGCTAAACTCTTGACCAGCTGCTCAAAAAACACCTGGCCGGTTGAGGCAGAGGTACCTTCTAGGATCTTCTTTAAAGCCAGTAATCCGGAAGGTATGTCTCGAGTCATAACTCCACTAGTTTACGAAAAATAGTAACGAATTTTCGTAAAAATACGAATAATCGTAGAGCTGTAAAATCAAATATCAATCATAATTATCTGTAAATCAATAATATAGAATCTTGGCACATCGGATGTTTAAGGGATAAATATTATTAAACTTTTAAAATTTAAAAAGAATGGAAACTTTAGTAGAGCAAGTCAATGGATTCAAAACAGAAGACATTCAGAACACCATCAAGGTCCTCGTAGATGATCCAAGTTTAGCCCTTTTCAAGTTCAAAGTAAATAACAAATGGGTTACTGGTGGACACAACCGCAGTAGTATCAAGGGATTTTACGGTGCTGGTCAGGAAGATACCTCCCGGATTGAGCCGTGGTATTTTGATAATGGTGAGCCACCGATATTGTTGGGCACGAATGAAGGTGCGAATCCGGTAGAGTTCATACTGCATGGTCTGGCGGGTTGTATGACAACCACCATGGCATTGCATGCTGCTGCTCGCGGAATTCAAATTGACAGTGTCGAATCACGTTTGGAAGGTGATCTGGATGTGCAGGGATTCCTCGGGCTGAATGAAGATGTACGTAGCGGTTACCAACAAATCAGAGTCAACTTCCGAATCGAAGGTGACCTGACAGAAGAGCAAAAGCAGGAAATGGAAGCATTCATGCGAAAGTCCCCTGTTTTTGATGTAGTGACTAATAGTGTACCGGTAAATATCACCATCAGTTAACCTTTAAAGTCCGTTTAGAGCCCAAGATTTCAGGGTTTTGTTTTTGGAAAAAGGAGCCAGGTCATGGCTCTTTTTTTTATCAGTCCTGATAGCATCTTTGACATTCAAAGACTTAATAATTCATCCTCATTTTCTGATAAATAGAAACTACAGATCCCATGACCTTTGTGTGAACCGTGGAAGCCAGAAATGATGTGTCACAGAAAATGCTATTTAGATAAATCAATCAGAGAAATCAGGATCAAAAATGGCGATACACGATCATTCCGACTGCATCCCTGAAAATTTCTTCAATAAAAAATCACCAGGACTTGCGCAGTCAAATAACTGCAGTATATTTGCAGTGAAATGACTGCATGAATGAAAACGAGGCGAGACATTTTCCAGGCAATCGCAGATCCAACACGCAGGGCTATTTTGTCTTTAGTTGCTTTGCAGGCTATGACTCCGGGAGCAATAGCCGACAGCTTTGATTCCTCAAGACAAACTATTTCAAAGCATATTCAAATCCTTACGGAATGCCAGCTTCTTGAACAGGAGCAATCCGGCAGGGAAATCTATTATCACTTCAATCCTAACAAAATGAAAGAAATAGCTGAATGGCTAATGCCTTTTGCAAAATTGTGGGATGACAGGTTTAATAAATTGGAAACGGTAATGAAAAAATACAAAGCAGATCGGTAGAATAGTAGAATCATATGGAACTGAAAACAAGCATTGATGCCGAAGATGGCAAGCAGGAATTGGTGATTACAAGGGAATTTGATTTGCCTTTGGAATTACTTTTTAAAGCGTATGTGGAGCCGGATATCGTTGAGCAGTGGATGGGAAATAAGGTCTTGAAACTGGAAAATAAAAATCACGGTAGTTACGAATTTGAAACAAGAGATGCTCAGGGAATTGTCCTCTTTCGGGCAAACGGTGTGATCCACCAATTTGTGCCGAACCAGAAAATTACCCGCACATTTGAAATGGAAAACACACCTTTTCCAGTTCAACTTGAGTTCCTGGAATTTGAAAAACTCACGGATAACACCAGCAAACTTCAGATGCACATAATATTCAGGTCAATCGCATTCAGAGACCAAATGCTCCGGTTACCATTTGCCCAGGGTATAAATATGGCACATAACCGATTACAAGAAGTCGTAAGCAAATTAAAGTAACCATCATGACAAAGAGAAATAAAATTATCTATTGGATTGCCACCATCTGGCTTGCATTGGGAATGGTGTCAAGCGGAATCGTACAGTTATTTAACATTGAAGAGGAAATAGAATTCATTACAGACATGGGTTATCCGGCATATTTTCTGACCATACTGGGCTTTTGGAAAATATTGGGAGCGATAGCCATACTTATTCCGAAATTTCCTTTACTAAAGGAATGGGCTTATGCAGGTTTTTTCTTTTCCATGTCCGGAGCGGTATTTTCGCATATCGCTCTTGGTGAGGGCATGAGAGAAATATTTCCGCCATTGTTACTGGTGATACTGACTGTAGTATCGTGGTATTTCAGACCTGTGGACAGAAAAATTATTTCAGCGCACCTCTATTTACCTCTGAATGAGTAAATAAATTTGCGAATGAAAATTGTTTTTACCATGAATGGGGTTATAGAGGTGCCCTTCAGTGAATCAACAAATTAACAGTTTATGAAAAAGGAATTGCCCCAACAAGAGCGCGAAGGATTACTCAAAAAAGTGAAAACCCGTTTTGAGAAAAATATGCACCGCCATAAAGGACTGGAATGGTCTAAAATACAAGCAAAG
The DNA here is from genome assembly GCA_041748995.1 of Saprospiraceae bacterium. Lineage (GTDB taxonomy): Bacteria > Bacteroidota > Bacteroidia > Chitinophagales > Saprospiraceae > JABDMH01. The sequence continues at coordinate 6,437 of JBGTCB010001075.1, forward strand.
CTTGAGGCCAATCCCAAAAAATTGTGGTCACTCTTTGAAATGGAAGAGACAGGGGGTGAACCCGATGTGGTTAGTTTCGATAAAAAGGCAGGTGAATATATTTTTTACGATTGCTCGGCAGAAAGCCCTAAAGGTCGCAGAAGTGTGTGTTACGACCAGGAAGCATTGGAATCACGAAAAGAGCATAAACCCAAAAACAGTGCAGTGGGGATGGCCGCCGAAATGGGTATCGAACTATTAACAGAGGAGCAATATCATCAATTACAGGAATTGGAAAAGTTCGATACAAAAACCTCCAGTTGGATTGTAACACCAACCGATATCAGACAATTAGGGGGTGCAATTTTTGGTGATCGGCGTTTCGGTCGCGTCTTTATCTATCACAATGGTGCCGAATCTTACTATGGAGCCAGGGGATTTCGTGGCTCTTTAAAGGTATAAATCCTTACTAACAGAAATCTTTAAGCATGACAGTTAACTAATTCATAATCAGTTAGATATTAGTGGAAAAGGCAACCAGCCCCGAAAAGCCGCTCTTGAAAAACAGCTTGAAATATTGAGTTTCCCCGGTCTGGATGGCGATTGAAATCTGTCGTATAGCTGAATGTTCCTGAATCAGCCTTCTTTAGTAACCAAACCAAGCGCAATTTCAATTCATGAAATTTTTGTTGGGATGAAATTTGGAATTACCAGTTTCAGTATTAACTTTGTAATACAAAGTACTTTTCATGAAGACAGAGCAGAAATATATTGAAGACCTTTCTGAGATTCGCCTGATGATGGAGCGATCAACAAAATTTTTATCGCTTTCAGGGTGGTCTGGAATCATGGCGGGACTTTATGCATTGGCGGGTGCTTATTTCATGTATCACTTTTTCTATGTCTCAACAGAGGAAGTGATATTCGAAACCATTGCCAGACAGGAGATTTCCGGAGATGTTATCAGGCTGATATTGATAGGTTTTTTAATGCTGATCTTAGCGGTAGGGACAGCTGTGTACTTATCATCCCGCAAAGCCGCAAAAAATAATGAAATACTTTGGAACCCGGTTGCCCGCAGGATGGTGATCAACATGGCAATACCTTTATGCACCGGGGGAATTTTCATACTGATCCTGATCTCTAAAGGTATTCTTGGATTTATAGCACCGTTAACCATGATATTTTATGGATTGTCACTTATAAATGCCAGTAAATTTACATTCGATGAACTAAAATATCTGGGAATAATCGAGATCATTCTGGGACTTGTAAGCGCTTATTTTATATACCTGGGGTTCTTGTTCTGGACAGTTGGGTTCGGCGTAATGCATATCATTTATGGCATTTATATGCACTGGAGGTACGAAAGATGAAAACGATATTAAACGGTTTACATAAAGCTTTCGAAAGCAGGGTTAGGCTCGGGATTATGTCGACACTGGCAGTGAATGATACACTGGATTTTAATGCCCTGAAGGATTACCTGGATGTAACGGACGGAAACCTGGCCAGCCACCTTAAAGCATTGGAAAAAGAAGAATTTATCGGAGTGTCAAAAACATTTATCGGAAGAAAACCCAATACGCAATATTATATGACAAAAGCGGGAAGGAAATCGTTTGAAGCACATATTAATGCGCTCGAAAAATTAATCAATGGTCAAAAATAGGCAGATTTTTTTTATCCATTAACTTTGAAATACAAAGTACTTTTAAATTAGTTAATTATGAAAGACGAAAATATGAATTATCTCGAAAAACTAGGGCAGTCCATCAGGAGATCGGTAACCCTTAAGCTATTCTCCATTTTTATACTGATGCTGCTCTTGATGATCCCCATTGAATTTGTCCTGGAGTTGATTCATGAACGTGAAACTCTAAGACAGCAGACGGTGACAGATGTAAGCAGCAACTGGGCAAATGAGCAGTTTGTGTTTGGTCCTATCTTAACCATTCCGATTCAAAGGTCCATATTGCAGGATGACAAAATGGTGACCATTTATGAGGAAGCCCATATTTTGCCCACCAGCCTTTTAATTAATGGCCAAGTCTTTCCCCAAAAATTGAATCGAGGTATTTATGAGGTGGTGGTATATGATTCCGAATTGTCCTTTTCCGGGGAGTTTGAAAATATTCAGGTTTATCTGGCCAGTCTGGATGAATACGAAGTACTGCTTGAAGATGCTTTTCTGACCGTGAATATTTCGGACCTCCGGGGAATAAAGGAAAATATTGTTATTAAATGGAATAACCAGGAAAAGAATATTGATCCCGGGTCTACTATTCCATCCTTTGTAAAATCCGGATTTACGGTGCAGCATGTAATTAACTCCAACGATCCCAATTCCTATAATTTTGCTTTTGACCTTAAACTTCAAGGGAGTCAATACCTGGGATTTATGCCTTTGGGTAAAGAGACTGATGTGAAACTCACTTCAGACTGGCAGGATCCTGGTTTTTCCGGATCCTTTCTGCCCGATCATAGAACGGTTACTGTGGCTGGATTTGAGGCGGACTGGCGGGTGCTTGAACTAAACAGGAATTTCCCTCAATTCTGGATTGGAGACAGGAATATCGATGAGATAAATCAATCGTCCTTTGGCGTGGAATTGTTGCTACCTGTAAATGATTACCAGAAGGCCATGCGGTCAGCGAAATATGCGTTACTTGCCATTTTACTCACTTTTCTGACCTTTTTTCTGGTAGAGGTATTCAACGAAAAGAAGGTACATCCCTTACAGTATATTTTAATCGGCTTGGCGCTTTGCTTGTTTTACACGCTACTGATATCCATTTCTGAACATTTGAACTTTAATCTGGCATATTTTATTTCCAGCCTG
>JBGTCB010001076.1:0-2576 GCA_041748995.1 Saprospiraceae bacterium
CTCACCCTAAGAGGTGATTTTATTAGGGTGATCCAGGCTTCTCTATGGCAACATCAGGTAACAATTGGACAGGAAAAATGCGATTTTACTTGACTCCAGCTATGAATAGAAAGTACTTATATTCCGAAGCTTGGCAATGGCCTGGGTTCGGGTGTGCACATCAAGTTTGTCATAGAGGTTTTTAATGTGCGTCTTGATCGTGTTCAGGGAAATGAAATGTTCATCAGCCATTTGACGGTTCGTTTTTCCATCAAAGATGGAGGCCAGAATCTCAAACTCCTTTTGGGTCAATTTCCCCAATAGTTTCCTATTCAGATTGTCCAGGTTCAGGTCAATCTTTGGCTGTGATAAGCTGTAATTAAATAGTGCAATTTCAAGAGTCGTAAAAAGATCACGCTCGTCAAATGGCTTGACTATATACCCCATCGGTCTGGTATGCTTAGCCCGGTCTACCGTACCCCGGTCTGCATACGATGTAAGGTAAATAAATGGTATTTGATATTTTTTATTGATGATCTCGGCAATGTCAATACCATCGAGTTCCGAACCAAGGTTGACGTCAAGTAAAACAATATCCGGTGTGTTGGATGCCAGTTCATCAAGGGCTGAATCACTATCGTACGATACCCCGGATACTTCAAAGTCAATGTTGTCCAGTGTCTCCCGAATATCTTCTGCGATCAAAGGTTCGTCTTCTACTACCAGTACCCGAATATTCGTCATTCGATTTTCTATTTGCTTTGATAATTCTTAAGTAACCTGAATGTAAGTTATTTCCAGCGAAGTTGAATTTTCTTACTGGGACAATTTCGGCAAAAGTAGGGGGAATACCTATCCATGAAATCACCCCATTGGGTGATTTTTAACAGTAGCATGGAAGAAATAGGATTCCGTAGATGCAAACAGATTTGAACTAAGCATCTCCGCATAATCCTTCCGGGAGGCTTTTTTAAGGTTCCTTGCGGGTATCTCCCGATCCGTCCCTGATCCAGGACACTGCTGCAGCCTGATGGAGGCGAATCCGCTCCATCAATTGAGCCAGATGATGTTGCAAATGTTTCAGATTGACCAGCTGATGTTCTAGTTTGTTGACTTTATACCAATAAAATCCACAATCTTCTTTAGTCAGATCCAGGTCTCCTATTGCCTTATGCAACCGGTTAGAAATGTATCCCAGAAATTCCAACATTTCGTCTTTTGTATAGGGTTCCTTGCCCTCGAATGCCCCCAGTGTATGATGGTCCTTTTTATGGTCTGACCATAGTTGTCGGTCATCGAGATGTTGATACAAATAGAGGTCAGTAAAGAATAAAGTATGATAGACGAGCTGCCAGGTACGGTTTTTATAGATAGTGGATACCCAAAGATCCTCGGAACAGATCCGGATTCCTTTTTCCATCATCAGCAAAGAGGCTTGAAATTGACTGATTAAGGCGGATTTCAATACCGTCAAATAGTCTGTGGGCATTTCGGGATCATTCATCTTGCTGGATTAAATCCCTTAAAAATAACAAATAAGGTCATCCACCTATGAACCATCCGAAAATCGAATGGACAGACCTGATCACTATCGGTGATAGGAATTCGTGGTAGGTTGACGATTGACGGCTACAGAATGAACCTCATATGCAACAGCCTCATAGCATATTCGAAGGTACCTATCCAAGATCCTTACCAATTTTAGTACCTTTTACCACCTGAACCCGGATGATCCGGTTTAATCCACTTCGACTGTTTCATTTTAAATATAAATCATGAAAAATCTGATTCGTAAAATTAAAGAGGAAAATCAAGTTTTGGAAAGTTCTTCCCGGTCCGTATCGGAAAGTCCAAAAGAATCCAGCAAAGATCAACGGAGAGATTTTCTGAAAAAAGCCGCTTTAGGTGGTCTATCGATCTCCGCTATGATGGGCATGTCGATCGAAGATACGGTTGCCCAGACCACTTCCAAAGTTAACCGGGCATCCAATCCATCTGATCTAAAAATTACGGACTTACGATATGCAACCATTGATAATGGTACTTCATATACCAATGCCCGCAACGTCATCATCCGTATCGATACGAATCAGGGCATTTATGGTCTGGGCGAGCTCCGGGATGGGGCTGATCCACGTTATGGTCTATTTCTGAAGAGCCGTCTTTTGGGTCTGAATCCCTGCAATGTAGAGATGATCTACAAAATTATTAAGCAGTTTGGCGGACATGGAAGGAAAGGCGCCGGAGTCAGTGGAGTCGAAATGGCTTTGTGGGATCTGGTCGGCAAAGCGTATAATGTTCCGGTTTGGCAATTATTGGGTGGCCGTTATCGCGATAGAGTACGTCTCTACGCTTACGTACCGGCACATGATGCCAAAAATATGGATGTCGAAAAATTCAAGGCAGACTGCAAAGTACGTATTGAAGACCAGGGGTTCACCTGGCTGAAAATGCATCCGGGAATTGGGGTCTATGCCGATGTACCCGGAGCAACCGTCAACACCAAATTTATACCTGGGTTTAAGGACAGAAATCTAGACGACTATTTATCTTATCAGAATACCAGACATGCCTTTACTTCAGTCATGGTAACGGAT
>JBGTCB010001077.1:0-4872 GCA_041748995.1 Saprospiraceae bacterium
TCAAGATAAATCGATCTATAAGATCAACATCATTTGCTTCACGAACTTGTCTAACCGTTACGTACATGTACATACAACACCCATTATGTAAAATAATTGTGTTTGTTCTCGAAAATTAGGACTTTTCGATGAAAAAGGCAACTACAAGCAGGAGAACAACCATATCCAAGAAGTAACCTTTTAAAAGAAATTGATATGCGATTTGGTCTTCGCCATGAATTCAGGACCTGACATTTTCTAGTATTTTGGGAAGCATCATGATATAGGAATAGTTCCCATATATCAACCTCCAGTTCTAAAGCCAGTTTCTTTGCACTGGTTTTAGCCTTCGTCTCATCACTACTATTGAAGGTTGGTTTTCTACCACTTGGCTGACGAAACATCGAATTAGAGGTTAAGACTTGTCCTTACATAGGAAGATTATTGTTATAATTACAAGGTCAAAGGATTACACAATGGTCTATAAATGCAATTACATGTGGCTTTCGTCTTCACCGGATATGATTCATTGGGGCCAGCATCATTGTTTGATAAAATCCCGACCTGGCATGTGGGATAGTGAGCGGGTGGGTGCCGGAGCCTCACCAATCAGGACAGAGAAAGGGTGGCTAACCATTTATCATGGTGCCGACCGTAATCATCGCTATTGTCTGGGAGCGCTATTACTTGATCTCGAAGATCCACGGACCATAATTGCCAGATCCACAGAACCGATCATGGAGCCGGTTATGGATTATGAGCAAACAGGATTTTTCAGCAATGTTATCTTTACCAATGGGCATTTGGTTGATGGTGATGAGATAAAGATGTACTATGGTGCATCCGACACAGTTATTTGTATGGCCACTTTTTCGATTGAAGAGATCCTTGATAGCTTGCTGATGAATTAAATTGCTTCACTAACGTCCAAAATATTGAAATACAAAACCTGACGTACTCGCTTTTCCCAATGCCCTACAGCTAAACAATTCAATAATTCAACACAAATAGTAACAAATAGTATCATTTAAATAGTTCTTTTATCGTTTTCATTGGCAAAAACATCTTTCTGCTATCTGGCAATTTTATAAATCCAAATTTATTATAAAATTGTTCTGCATGATCATCAAGTGGATCAACAATGACGGCAAACGCACCTATAGAATCTGACGTTTCTAAACATCTTTTTAAAGAATCAATCAATAATATTTTTCCAATTCCCTGTCCTTGAAACCGCTTATCAATCGCTAATCGTCCAAGCAGGATTGTTGGTATCGATGAATATGATTTGGGTAGATTTTTTCGAAAAGAATCTGGTATCCATTCGTTTGAAATACTGTTACTAGACAAGGTATAAAATCCTTTAATCTTATTAGATGCTTTTTCAGTGATCACAAAACACACTGAAAGTTTTCTTTTAACATCCTGTTTTACCTGACGCCAAAAATAATTATCCAGCAAATCTTTACCACATGAGAAATCGTCTCTGTCATGCTTTGAATCAAGCAATACCGTTAAATAACTCATTCAGAAATCAATTGATCATAGGCGTTTTTTGCTGAAAGTAGAGCGTTGTTTGGTTTCGGAGGATTCATCAAAGAGTCAAAGAAAATCTCCCTGTCCTTTTGAGAAGCAAGAATTTTCTCTCTTTCCTCAATAATTTCTTTAGCTTTAATTTGAACGGTTGCAACAACAAAATCAGTCAGATTCCTGTATCCTCCTAATATTGCCGCTCTTTCAAAAAATTGCTTTTGTTCCAAAGACAATCTAGTGTCAAATCGCGCTTTGTCTTGTTTTACTCCACTCATAATTTATGCTTTTTATGCAAATGTACGGAATGTATCCGTACGTTACAAATATTTGTACGGAAATAATCCGTATGTAGTCTTACTTTTTAGTCCCTGGCGTTAATGCTCATTCGAGAGTCCGGGGTTAATTTAACAGTTACTTGCTGATTATCCCGTTCCGTCGTGGAGGAACGGTTAAACTTACAATTAAACAATTCCACAGTTCAACAATTTCATTAATCGCTGTGCTTATTGGTGATGACGTTGATGCTCAGTGGGACAGAAAAGTAGAAAAAGACCAGGAACAGAGACAGAACCATAATAATATCTTCCCATACCTCTGCATAAACATTTCGATCCAATATCAGGAGCAACGCCATACAGAAGCCCTTTGTTAAAGGGCTGGTTTCCGGTTTAGCATCCGGAAGTGGGGTACCCACTCAAAGTTGGAGCGTAGGATTTTATGCAGCGGCATATGAAATGCTATTTAAATTGTGTCGTATTCATTTAATACCAGGTTACGGCGTCATATTCAGTGAGAAGTAGCCTTATAAAATCCAGCGGAAACTTTGCCAGTGGGTCACTGAGGATGCAAGCCGGCGGTTTTGTCAAACTTTTGCCGCCAAAAGTTTGCCCCACCGGAGGTGAAATAGAATTAAATGATTATTCTGGTTTCTTCGAAACACAATACCAAATAACACGACACCACAAGACTTAGGGAAGTTTTTCACTACTGAATAAGGGGTGAAGGGTAAATTTGTTGGTTCAACGACCAGAATACCAAAACACCAAAATACCATAATACCATTTAATTATTTTCTAAGTTTAATCGATTGACCAGTTAATTTACTAAACCAATGAATCTTATGAATTGGAATGAATACATCTATCAGATGTCCTTCGGTTACGATAATTTCCGGTTTAATCCTGGCAGTGACAAAATGTGGCCCGATTTGCAGGTGTAAAAAACTTTCATTTCCCATCGGTTCCAGAGCGATAACCCTGGCTTGTATCCTGCATGATTCAATAGTTGATTTTTCCTCCAGATGAAGATCCTCGGGTCTGATACCCAGGGTGATCATTTGTCCCTGCTGTTCAGGTAATCGGATTGCGGGATGACTGAGGCTGAATAAACCCGATGGATCGTTGACTGTCTGATGGTCCTTGATAATGACTTCGATTAAATTCATAGAAGGACTTCCGATAAAACCGGCAACAAATTGATTTTTTGGATGATTGTAGGTATTTAAAGGCGTGTCGTATTGTTGAAGTTTTCCATCTTTTAAAACAGCAATCCGATCGGCCATGGTCATAGCCTCCGTTTGATCATGGGTGACATAGATGGTGGTGGTTCCCAGTTGGGACTGAAGCCTTGCAATTTCAACCCGCATCTGGACCCTTAATTTTGCATCGAGATTGCTGAGTGGCTCATCAAAAAGAAATACTTTGGGATTGCGCACAATTGCGCGACCCAAAGCGACCCTTTGTCTTTGTCCACCGGATAATGCTTTGGGTTTTCGCTTTAAAAAATCCACCATGTCAACTGCTTCCGCTGCCTTAAGCACAAGATCCTTAATAATCTTTTTATCTATATTTTTCAGCTTTAATCCAAAGGCCATATTATCAAAAACCGTCATATGGGGATAAAGTGCATAATTTTGGAATACCATAGCGATGTCCCGGTTTTTTGGAGGTAATTCATTTACTAATTTCCCATCGATAAATAACTCGCCGGAAGTTATTTCCTCAAGACCTGCGATCATCCGCAGGGTTGTTGATTTTCCACAACCGGATGGGCCCACCAGAACAACAAATTCCCGATCAGCTATATGCAAACTTAACTCATCGACAACCGGACTACCGGCATCAAATGATTTACTGATCTTATTAAGAATTACTTCTGCCATGTCACTTTTTACTACGTTTAAAATAAGGGCGCTGGCGCAGCATATTATTGAATAGATTTTTGAAGAAAATTGTTTTTACCATGAACGGAGTTAATAGAGGTGCCCATAACTAATTCCTGAAGGGCAAGAAGTGCTTCAATAGTTGATTCAGCTCCTGAATTGCGATTTACAGTTTTTTCATCATTGATACCATCGAAACATCGACCATTGAGTGGGTCGTACATCACCGTTTGAGCAGCATTTTCTCCACTAAACCACTGACTGATTTCCTGTGCCATTTCGGCATAGTGTATGTCCTTAGTTATTTTAGTTGCTTCCAGGCATGCCCAAATGACCGGCCGGAGATTGTAAGCAATTTGAGGATACGTAGAAACTTCATAAATCGTGATTTTCTGTTCTGTTTTGCGAACCTTAAAATGGCTTATTTTATTTCTTTTTTTCCATTCCGTAATGAAAAAATCCATTTCAGAGAGCACTGATAGTAACAGACTGGAATCTTTGGTCATTTTAAAGGCCTGGAGCAAAGCATAAGATTGAGCATTTCCATAGCCATGCCAGGTATTTTGCCAACTGAGAAAGACTCCATGGGGAAAATCGTAATTATTAATAATTTGCATTTGCTGAATTCCTTTTAACAAAGATTGAAGGATAGGGCGAGTCTCCTCTGCGCGATAATCGCGGGCAAGGACTAAACCCAAAACCATCAGTGCGGCTTGATCGGATGCACTTTTTCCGGGTAGCCATTGGGGAATGCTCAAACCCTCTATCTGGACAAAGCTGTCGATGCCTTCAGCCCCGAAGTCCTTTATGATAGCACCAACCAGACGATTTCTGCACTCAATAAGGCGATCGAATCCTGGTGTTTTCGCGTCGATAATACTTAAGGCCTCGCCCAAAGCCCACAAAGCTCGCCATGACCACCAATTGGCCTCCGCTTTGCTGGTAATTCCATCGCGGTTTATTGAATGATCGGGAAAAATGAAATTGTACACATAACCATTTTCTGCCTGCATAAAGACCAGGAATTTCAACAGCAGTTTTGCTTTTTCCAAACTTTCTACCTTAGTGGAATATTGGTAGTTTCTCAGATAAAAGATTATGGCTCTGGCAACATCGTCGATACAGGCGATCCCTTCGTCGCTGTCGCCGACCCAATTATAATCCGGATATTCGCTGTAAATATGGATGATCCCCATTGA
>JBGTCB010001078.1:0-5741 GCA_041748995.1 Saprospiraceae bacterium
GTAATCGCAGAGTTAGCTACAAAAATCCACTTTGAAGAAAAACCAGAACTTGAAATTAGGTACGGCAAAGTGGGTCGGGAAAAATCGATTCAGGACGTTGCGTACCATCTATCCTATTTAGCAGAATCCATTAGATCCGAAAGCGAAGACACTTTTAACTCATATATTGTATGGGCTAGCAGCGTTTTGAAATCAAGAAACATCCCTATCGAAGTTTTAATTGATAATTTATACATGTTGGATAAAGCTTGTAAACAGCTATTGCTTATTGAAGATTACCAATTTGCAACAAAGTATATTACAAACAGTATTCAAAAACTAAAACACCCCAAGTCGATTCCCCCAAGTTATCTCACTGAAGAAAATCCATTGTTTGATTCGGCAAAAAAATATTTATCATTTCTTTTAGAGGGAAGTAGAAATAAAGCACAAGTATTAATAAATGAGTTAATTGAAAACAATCAGCCTTTACCCTTAATTTTCGAATATATATTCGAAGCCACACAGCATGAAGTTGGGTTACTGTGGCAAACAAATAAAATCACTGTAGCACATGAGCATTACTGCACTGCATCTACACAACAAATAATGTCTTCTCTTTACCCTTACATATTTAACTCTAAAAGAAAGGGCTTAAAAATGATCGCTTGCGCAGTTTCTGGCGACTTACACGAGTTAGGCATACGTATGGTTTCAGATATGTTTGAATTGGATGGATGGGATACATACTATTTAGGTGCCAACATGCCTGACACAAACATTATTACATCAATTAAAGAACAAAAAACTGATGTTTTAGCAGTATCAGTAACAATGCCTTTTCACCTTGGCAAAGCCGAGAGCCTTATTAAGAAAATACGAAACGATAAAGATCTTGACAAACTGTTAATTATCTTAGGGGGATACACATTCAATATTGATTCAACCTTATGGAAACGTTTGGGCGCAGATGGAATGGCGCACAATAGTATGGATGCAGTATCATTAGCTAACAGATTAATTAAAGACCATTGAAATGAAAAGCCAATCCATTGAAGATATATTGAATGAGATGACATTACTAAATAACGAACTTGTAAATACTCAGCGTGATTTAGCAAAAAAAAGTTATGAAATTGAAAAACTAAATTTTCAATTAAACAAATCAAACTCTGAGCTTCAGCAATTTGCTTCAATTGTCTCTCATAATCTACGTGCACCGGTTGCAAATATTATTGGACTTTCGCACATTTTAAAGGACGATATTTCTGAAGAAGATAAAATCACAAGTCAAGAATTTTTATTTGAAGCCGTTGAGCAGTTAAACGAATTAATAGAAGACTTAAGTCAAATATTAAAAACAAAATCTGAGATCAATGAAATTAATGAAGTTATTTATTTTGAACAATTGGTAAATAAAATCAAGTCAAGTATACATATTCTTTTAGAAAAAGAAAAAGTTCAAATTATTACTGACTTTAGGGCAATAGATAAAATAACTAGTAACAAAAGTTACATTTATAGCATTTTTTATAATTTGATCTCAAATAGTATTAAATATAAACAGATAAGCCGACCACCAGTTATAAACATTATAAGTGAAATCGATAAAAATAAAATTTTAATTTACTTTAAAGATAATGGTGCAGGAATAGATCTCAAAAAAAATGGCGACAAACTCTTTGGTTTATATAGGCGATTTAATCATGATGCGGAAGGAAAAGGACTAGGGTTATTTATGGTGAAAACACAAATAGAATCATTAGGAGGTAATATTAAAGCAGAAAGTATATTAGGCGAAGGGACCACTTTTATTATTGAAATGCCTCTTTCTTCAATCTAACTTTACAATAAACAATGTGAAGTGCAATGCGTTGATTATCAATGTATACCTCGACTATGTTACAGAAAAAAACGGTGGACTTTACCCCATAGCGTGGGGTATAACGGAAAATGGATATGGATACGTTTCAACAGGTATCATTGTTACAGATCTGAGAAATACAAAAAAATACCTCCATAAATCAGCTGAACAAAAGTATTTTGCAGAATGGTGCCGTCTCATCATTAAATATCTGGAGACATATTTCCATGACTTAACCAATTCTATCAAAGTACCTTATCTATGAATATAATTTCAACAATTGTTCTCGTTCTGGCTGGCTTAAGCTGGTTCCTTATAAATCCTGACCTGGTTGATAATAACCTGACAACGAGAAACACCGAAGTTCAAATCATCACCGGTGCAGATCAGGTTGATCAATACCTGCCGCTTCTGAAAGACAAGAAGGTAGGTATGTTGGTTAATGTTACTTCCATTATCGGCCAAAAGCTAAGTGTTGACAGTCTGCTCGCTCTCGGCATAGACATCCGCTTGATTTTCGGACCGGAACACGGCTTTCGTGCCAATGCCAGCAATGGAGCGATCGTAGCGGACGAAACGGATCCGGATACCGGGATACCAATTATCTCCCTTTATGGTAAAAAACGAAAACCTTCCAAAGAAGATATGGACGCCATCGACGTCATGATATTTGACATTGCAGATGTAGGTTGCCGATTCTACACCAACATTAATACATTGGCAGAAGTCATGGAAGCCTGTGCTGAACATCATAAAGAACTGATTATCCTGGATCGACCCAATCCTAATGGATATGTAGATGGTCCGGTTCTGGATATGAATTTTAAATCGGGCATTGGAAAGTTTCCTATTCCGGCCACCCATGGTATGACTATTGGAGAATTTGCCCAAATGATCAATGGCGAAGGTTGGTTGCCGGATGGGCTTAAATGTAAAATCAAAATCATCCCGGTGAAAAACTACCGTCATGAAATGAGTTACACTTTGCCAGTAAGTCCGTCTCCCAATCTGAATACCCAACAATCGGTTGAGCTCTATCCGTCTCTCTGCCTCTTTGAAGGCACCATTGTCAGTCAGGGAAGGGGAACCTATATGCCCTTTACGGTTCTTGGCGCACCTGCATTGAAAGGGATATATAATTTTTCGTTCACCCCTGTCAGTATCCCGGGCAAATCCGAAAGTCCTCTCCACATGAATGAAGCCTGCTATGGTCTTGACCTGAGAGACTATGACCTGTCAAAACACCGGCAGAAAGGCCAGATAAACATCCAGTGGATGATAGAGATGTATAAAGCCTATCCTGACAAGGAAAAATTCTTTGACCGTTCTTACAGTAAGCAAATGGGAAATATTGATTTCCTCGCCGGCACTTCTAAATTTAAAGAACAGATTATTGCGGGAATCAGTGAAGAGGAAATCCGAAAAAGTTGGGAACCCGAATTAAGTGAATACAAGCAAATGCGGCAGCAATATTTGATTTATGAATGAGAAACCTTGCAAAAGAATCCTGATTTAAAAAAATCAAATACATTTTTCATGAGCCGGAATAGGTATCATGCCTACGACATTTGTTTGAGGGTTTTCTTGTCGGATTAACGATATGATATGCCAAACGGCATTTATAGTTATTTCTCCCCCTGAAAAATATGGGGATTGAAGCATGCATATGAATCCCGTAGGGATGCAATATCGGTAATCAACAAATCTTACAAAACAAAAGAATCCCGTAGGGATGCAACATATGGCAAACACCTGCTGCCAAAGGTAATAAGGCATATCGAAAATCAAAAGGAACAGCATAGGAAGCAAACATTTTTGGTGGAGTATCAATTGTATCTGAATAAATTTGAAGTCGATTATGATGAAGAAGTAAAATGTCGTTCGGACCTGGGTTTTTTCTGTTCAAAATACAAACTATTCCTCTGACACAATCTTGTCCTTAACAGTTATCATCCTATAGGGACTATTGGGCATTTAATACAATTGTCGTAAATACCCCTTTTCTTTGTCATTTGGCGCTCCCGGTTGTATCTGTCTATTAACTCATCTTTGTAACAACATCAAAAACGACTGAAAAGTGAAAAACTCAAAAATCAGATTTAGAGCCATTCTCCTTCTGTCAGGTAAGACCGCTACCGGGGTTGAGGTACCGGAACATATCGTAGAAAAACTCGGTTCGAGTAAAAAACCACCGGTGAAAGTCACCATCAACGGTTATACATACAGGAGTAGCATCGCCAAAATGGGTGGTATTTTCATGTTAGGTATGAGTGCCGAAGTAAGACAAAATAGTGGTATAAAGAGTGGTGATATGATTACCATTGACCTCGAAACCGACACAGAACCCCGGGTAGTCAGCGTTCCGGCTGACTTTCAGCAAGCCCTGGGTACCAATATGATGGCAAAAGAATTCTTTGACTCCCTTTCATATAGTTCCCAGCGAAGATATGTACTCCAGATCGAGCAGGCTAAAACCGAAGATACCCGGAAACGTCGCATAGAAAAGACCATCACTGACCTGGTCAATCATAAGAAGTAACCTTCTCAACCGGTGTTCTAAGGAATACTTCGTTCCAGGTATGGATCTCTTGAATCTCATTCCCGGGAGTGCCAGAGTCATGCAATTCACAATCAAAAAAAGATGACTCCTTTTGCGTATTTTTCAACGGCATGGGCGGTGCTTCCAAAATATCGTTAAATTCAGTATTTAATTTACCATTCCCTGCTGGATCGAAGAGCCCAAATTTAATTCGGCTGAAGGATCCTCGTCTGAACGCATCAATATGAAAACATGAAAGAAAACAGAAAGAGAAGGTACTTGTTCGTTTCGGTCATATGCATGTTAAGTACGATAGTGCCTATTCAAATCATCCTGGCGCAAGCTCCGATACCCTTTCAATTTTCGCATGACGATTATATACGTTTTACCGTAGGATATCAAGGAGAACGATTTGCCGATGGCCGCCCCAAAGTACCGAAGGATATACTGGAAAGAATGAAATTGGTAACTATCGAAGAGGCCTGGGCAGTTCTCAGGAATCATGGGTATGAAAGCCAGTTTGACCAGGGCTGGGTCATGACCCACGAAAATCCGGTTCTTGTAGGAAGAGCAGTGACTTGCAGCTTTATTCCTTATAGACCGGATGTTGCGGATGTAATGGTTGAAGATGCAAAAAAGCAAGGACTTCAGGGTCGCGACAAGCATTGGGTGATGGATCAACTTACTGAGGATGATGTGATGGTAGTGGACCTTTTTGGCAAAAAAGTAGGTGCAGGTTTCGTAGGAGATAACCTGGCCAACCTCATCCATCAAAAAACCGGAACCGGTTTAATCGTTGATGGAGGTTGCCGGGATCTGGCCGGAGTCCTTGAATTAAACGATTTTTATGTTTTCAATCGAAACTGGCATCCATCATCTTCAAGCACTTACGACAAAACCATGGTCATCGGTATGAATCTTCCCATTCGGATTGGGGAAGCTGCGGTTATGCCGGGTGATGTTGTACTGGGTCTCCGGGAAGGAGTGATTTTCATTCCGGCTCATCTGGCTCTTGAAGTAGTCGAAACCTCTGAAATCATTCGATTAAAAGATCAATTTGGTTTTCAACGCCTGCGGGAAGGTATATACACGGCCGGCCAGATCGACACCGGATGGACTGATGAGATCAGGTTTGATTTTATCGGGTGGATTAAATCAGAAAAAATCGATACCTCGGATTTTCAGAATCAATTAATCCAAAAATTTTAATTCGCAACGAACGGAAATATCAGGTACGCTTGAGTGACTAATCCCAAACTAACAAATGAAATCTTTCAATTTAAACTAATTGTAGAAGTGTGATGATATTATTCCTAAATCCAGTAAAGCAACTTTCCGTACTATATTTTTTATTTATAA
>JBGTCB010001079.1:0-3062 GCA_041748995.1 Saprospiraceae bacterium
CTGGAACGTATAGCTTCAAAAGTGGAGCAATTGGCAAAAAAAGTCATCCTCAGTGAATCTGAGGCAGAACTGCTGAAACGAGAGCTTAGGCAGGCAAGGGAAACCATCACATTGCAAAAAAATACGCTTCGTGCCTTAGAAGAACAGAATAAATTAGTTAAAATTGCAGAAGCAGTGGCGCTATCTAAAGAAGACAAGCGCGCAGTAAAGCTGAAAATAAATGAATTTATCAGGGAAATTGATAAATGTATTGCAACGCTAAGTGATTAAACAATAACAGGTGCAGGAACTATCCATAAAGGTGAACATAGCCGACAGGCAATATCCCCTTAAAATACAGGCTAACGACGAAGAGAACGTACGAAAGGCAGCCTGGAAAGTGAATGAACGCCTGAAAGAATATGTAGAAAAGTACGCGGTGGCTGACCGGCAGGATGCGCTCGCAATGATCGCACTGGAGTTTGCCACAGAATATTTTTCTGAGCAGGAAAAAGGTACAGAACCTGATCCTGCGACTAGGAATCTGATGCAGGCAATTGAACAGCAATTGGATCAGGCACTGAAGTCAACACAAAGCTAAGCAGCATTTGTCCGTTTCCACAGCAGAAAGTGGATATGGATATAATCATGGTAATTGGAGCACTTGCAGGAGGCATAGCCCTCGGTGCAGGATTGATTTACGCGATTTTAAGTGGTCGTACCAAGGGTGAAGCAGTCCGGCTCCTTCGTGAAGCAGAGAGCAAAGCGGAGGTTATCATCAAAGAAGGCGAGCTACGTTCAAAAGAGTACCACATGAAGGCCAAAGAGCGTCATGAGGCAGAACTCAATCAGAAAAATCAGAAAATAAACGAAGCGGGGGGTAGGGTAAAACAGAAGGAACAATCCCTCAATACCAAGCTCGAGACCATGAACCGCAAAGAGAAGGAACTCGATACTATCCGGGAAAACCTGAACGTACAACTGGAAATTGTTGCAAAGAAAAAAGAGGACATGGATAAGTACTACCAACAGCAAATCAAGCAGTTGGAGAAACTGGCCGGATTATCTGCGGCTGATGCTAAGGCTCAGTTGATGGAAACCCTGACTGCCGAGGCACGTACCGAATCCAGTGGTAAAATTAAGGAGATTGTGGATGTAGCAAAACTCATGGCTACCAAAGAGTCGCGCCGAATCATTATCCAAACCATACAAAGAACAGCCGCAGAGCAGGCAATAGAAAACTCAGTTTCAGTATTTCATATCGACAGCGATGAGGTGAAAGGCCGAATCATTGGACGTGAAGGAAGAAACATACGCGCCCTTGAAGCAGCAACAGGCATTGAAATAATTGTGGATGATACTCCGGAGGCCATTATTCTTTCCGGCTTCGACCCGATTCGCCGGGAGATTGCACGTTTGTCTCTCCATAAACTCGTTAGCGATGGCAGGATTCACCCGGCACGTATTGAAGAGATAGTTGCGAAAACAAAAAAACAACTTGAGGATGAAATCGTGGAAATTGGCGAACGTACCGCAATTGACCTTAATATTCACGGCCTGCATCCCGAATTGATTCGTATGGTAGGGAGGATGCGCTACCGTTCTTCTTACGGACAAAATTTATTGCAACACAGTCGCGAAGTGGCTAATCTCTGCGCAACCATGGCAGCAGAAATGGGCATCAACGTGAAATTGGCGAAACGTGCCGGCTTGCTTCATGATATTGGTAAGGTTCCGGATGATGATGCGGAGACTCCACACGCATTACTGGGAATGAAACTCGCCGAAAAGTACAAGGAACATCCTGAAGTGGTTAATGCCATTGGAGCTCACCACGACGAGATTGAGATGACCTCCATTTTATCGCCCGTTGTACAGGCTTGTGATGCCATAAGTGGATCAAGACCGGGTGCCCGCAGAGAAGATGTTGAGAATTATATCAAACGACTCAAAGACCTTGAAAATCTGGCCATGAGTTATGATGGAGTGGAAAAGGCATTTGCCATCCAGGCCGGTCGTGAGTT
This sequence comes from Saprospiraceae bacterium, assembly GCA_041748995.1. Lineage (GTDB taxonomy): Bacteria > Bacteroidota > Bacteroidia > Chitinophagales > Saprospiraceae > JABDMH01. The sequence goes on from JBGTCB010001079.1 coordinate 2,004, forward strand.
ACGTGTGATTGTTGAAAGCGAAAGAGTGAGCGACGAGAGAGCAGAGGTGCTTTCCTTTGATATTTCTCAGAAAATCATGAAAGAGATGATATATCCCGGACAAATCAAAGTGACCGTTATACGCGAACGCCGTTCGGTATCATTTGCAAAATAGGCCCGACTTTTGGCATGCTAAGGAGTATGAAGAAAAATGGCCATATCCTGTTAAGTTGTTTTATGACGGGCATATTATGGCTTTTTTGTACTGAAGCCAAAGCCCAAAGGAATATCACCCATTTTGAAGGATATTTCAATAATATCGATCACCGCTGTTTTCTTTTTAATAGCAGTAAGCCTTGCGATTCACTGAATTTAAGAGACTATCAGGGAAAAAAACCCGATGCCGACCTACTGGTATGCTATGTTCAGGATTATACCGGAGTTGATATCATGCTGTATGAACGTAGCGGAGTAGGCATTTATATGGACTCAAGCGGGGCCTTGTATAGCAAAAACAATTATGCTGTCAGTCCCAATCCCTATTTTCTTAACCTGAATATTAACCAAATTCTTAAAGACAGAATGGATATGGTTATTGAAGCAGACGACAGCGATTATGATAGTTTGGTAATCCGGGCCGTTCCTCTGAGTGAATACCGATTGGGGAGAATCAATACCAAGGGTTCAGGCCGGATAGCTTTGTTTTATGATAATTTTATCTTTCCTGCAATGGGGGAGCTTTCTCCCACTATATTGAATAAGTTGCAAGATGGAATTAAAATTTTTCCGGAAGACGGGAAGGTCGAGGATAAAATCATCATCTATATCCCCATAGAAATTGTAAATGTTCCTGGGAGCTTTTCTCTCTATGTGTATGATTTGCAGGGAAATATTCTTCGTATGTTTACCAACCTGAATCAAAACGAAAACATCCTTCACCGCGAAAATCTCAAAAGCGGCACCTACCGTTACGCCATTTTTTTTGGTCCCGGAAAGCTTGAGGTGAAAAAGGGAATGATGAATTTTAAGGAGATTCCCAGACCGGAATGAAGGGGAATTATGAGTTATGAATTATGAGTT
>JBGTCB010001080.1:0-6752 GCA_041748995.1 Saprospiraceae bacterium
CTGCTTTGCAATCGTTAGTGAAAAAGGTATGGCTGATGTGAGGAAAGCACTTTATAATAAACTGATCACTCAACCGATTCAATTTTATGAAGAGCGGAGGATCGGAGAAATAACCAGCCGGATCACCGCTGATGTTGAACAATTGCAGGGTGCATTTAGCATCACCTTAGCAGAATTCTTACGGCAGTTGGTGATTTTGGTTTCTGGTATCGGCATTCTGGCGTGGCTTGCACCAAAATTATCCCTCATCATGCTATTATCTTTTCCGGTAATCGTGTTGTTGGCGATGTTTTTTGGCAGGTATATCCGCAAATTATCAAAGAAACGGCAGGATATTCTTGCAGCAACTAATGTGATTGTTGAAGAAAGCCTTCAATCATTCTCCGCAGTCAAATCCTTCACGAACGAATGGTTTGAATCTGTCCGGTATGCTAATTCGGTGGGTGAGATTGTACAAATCTCCCTGAAATTTGCCAGGATCAGAGGTCTATTTTTCATTTTTATCATTACGGTACTTTTTGGGGGAATATTTTTTGTCTTATGGAGGGGAGCATTATTTGTCGAGCAGGGTACCATGCAGGTTGGTGATCTTTTCTCCTTTATTATTTATACCGGTCTGATCGGTGGAGCGATTGCCAGTATTGGCAATTTGTACACTTCTTTGAGTGGAGCCATGGGAGCTACAGAACGAATTTTAGAAATCCTCGACCGGGATCAGGAAGTTGAATTGAAGAATACCGAATTAATCACGGATAGACTTGATATAAAAGGTGATATCGTGTTTAAGAACGTATCTTTTGCCTATCCGACCCGGACCGATATGACTGTTTTGAAAGATATATCTTTCGAAGTGGCAGCCGGACATAAAATAGCGCTGGTGGGGGCCAGTGGATCGGGAAAATCAACGATTGCCAAGCTCATCATGCATTTTTATGATGTATCCGGGGGTCAGATTTTCATTGATGATAAAAAAATCGGAGACTACGATATTACTGCCTTAAGGCACCGTATCGCTGTCGTTCCTCAGGAAGTCATTCTTTTTGGAGGTTCGATTTATGAGAACATTCTGTATGGTCGGCACAGTGCAACGGAAAATGAAATTATCGAAGCCGCTAAAAAAGCTAATGCGTGGGATTTTATTAGTTCCTTCCCGGAAAAATTAAACACTATTGTCGGTGAACGGGGAATTAAATTGTCTGGGGGACAAAGACAGCGAATAGCCATTGCAAGAGCAATTCTGAGAGACCCGGATATTTTGATTTTAGATGAAGCAACTTCCTCGCTAGACGCTGAGGCCGAAAAAGTAGTTCAAGATGCTCTGAACAAGCTGATGGAAGGCCGGACTTCTGTGATCATAGCTCATCGTTTGTCCACTATCCGTGAAGTCGATTGCATCTATGTGATCGAAGAAGGTCGAATCGTTGAGAAAGGGACGCACCAGGAGCTGGCAGCTCTTCGAGATGGTGCCTATAGCCATCTGGCCCGGCTGCAGTTTGAAACTTCAGCCTGATGCCGCTCGTACTCCTGGAAAATCAGGCACTTGCTGCATATCATACTTTTGGTCTCCAGACAAATGCCCGATATTTCATTGAAATCTCGGACGAGAATGATCTTCCGGAGATCATCGGATTGCCTTACCATCCTAAACTAATTCTAGGAAGTGGAAGCAATATTTTATTCAGAAGCGATTTTCCGGGCTTAGTCGTTAAGAATAACATTCAAGGTATTGCACTCATTGATGAGAGTGATCAGAATGTATTATTGGAAATTGGAGGAGGTGTGGTATGGCATGATCTCGTGCTTTGGACTATTGAAAATAATTATGGAGGTTTGGAGAATCTGTCCCTGATTCCAGGTACTGTGGGTGCGGCACCTATTCAAAATATTGGTGCCTATGGTGTGGAATTTGATTCCATTTTCCAGCAATTAAATGCCATTGATCTCCACACCGGAGTGAACAAAGTATTTGATAAAACCGCATGCTCTTTCGGGTATAGAAACAGTATATTTAAAAATGAATTGAAAGGACAGTTCATCATTGTCAGAGTCCGGATCAAACTTTCAAAGAATTCACATCAATTGCATCTTTCGTATGGTGACATTAAAAGTACTTTAGAAAATGCCGGGATCACCCAGCCTGGCATTAAAGATGTATCCGACGCAGTTATTGCTATACGAAGTTCAAAATTACCAGATCCAAAATTAGTCGGAAATGCCGGGAGTTTCTTTAAGAACCCGGTAATTAGTGAATCCCTTTATGAAGGTTTGCTTCCGCAGTATCCGGACATGCCTGGTTATCCAGCCGGAGCCGGGTTCCGTAAAGTTCCGGCTGCCTGGCTCATTGAGCAAGCAGGATGGAAAGGATTTCGCAGCGGGGATTCGGGTGTATCTGAGAAGCATGCCCTGGTATTAGTCAATTACGGATCAGCAACCGCCGATGAAATGCATATATTGGCCTCAACAATCATGGAATCCATACGGGATATATTTGGAATTATGTTGGAGACAGAAGTCAATATTATATAGGAAACATTGAAGTTGACAAATATTGCAATAGATTGAAAGGAAGAAATCAATCCATAGATGCACTGAGAGGAGTTGCAGCCTTACTGGTTATGATTCTTCATATAACCGGCATATTTCTTCTGAGCCCTCAAATAAGATCAAAAGGTGTTTTCCTTAACGATTTCTTTGAATATATCGATATTGGCAGGATTGGAATTACGATCTTTTTTCTTATCAGTGGATTTGTCATTTGCAAAAGTATTCGATCTACTGATAAAAATGCCGTCTGGAGATTTTTCATAAAGAGAGTATTTCGATTGTATCCCCTTTTCTGGTTTTCATTGATTACCGGACTAATATTTATCTGGTATGTTAATGACAGGAGGATTGATTTATCGTTAGTCGTTGCCAATGCTACCATGCTACCCGCTTTTTTCAATGAACCGTTTATTATTGGATTGTATTGGACCCTAGAAACCGAGTTGATTTTCTATCTCCTGGTTGCTATTTTTTTTGTGGCCGGTCTCCTGAAGAATCCGGTATTCCTGTTCTTATTTACAGTGATTCTGTATTTCCTATTCTTTTTAATAGTAGTTTGGTTTGGATTCGATCTTCAACTTCCACACTGGAAAGCTACACCCTACCATCTGGGTTTAATGATATTTGGGATACTATATCGATATGAATCTGATGGAGATAAGTTATCAGGGAAATTTATGGGGTATTCATTTTCCGGCAGAACGATTTTAATGCTTCAATTCATCCTGGTCACCCTCGTTCCGATTGCAGTTCTTATCCAATTTCTGACTAGCGGGATCTGGAATGAAACCAGTGACGCTATAGCTTATTTGATTGCCATTGGTTTATTCCTTGCCGGCAGCCGACTTTGGAAGAGACCATCAGAAATGATGATTTTTCTGGGTACGATAAGTTATTCAAATTATTCAATTTATTTGATGCATCCTGTTGTTATGCATATTGTCCTGAATACCGTACAGACAAATCCATTCTTAAATGGTGCTCATGTAATTATATATGTATTGGCCAGTAGCATCCTTACTATTATAGTATCGTATTTCACCTATACATTCCTTGAAAATCCGATTAACCGGTATGGACACAAGCTGGCATTTTTGTTTCGTAAACCCTCGGATAAATTGAACGAATCTGTTGGAATTAATCTAAAAAAAGAATAAATGCAACAGACAGCGTCAACTACGTTTTAATTTTTGTAAAATGATTCATCAACATCCGGTTACCACAGTAATATCCCGACCGTTTGCAAATCATGGAGAATAAAGCTATAATACCTGATCATCTGATAAATCGTAAACCTCAGACAGATTTTAGTCTTCAAAAGATGGAAGAAATATACCGGCAATCCGGCGGCAATGTTGACAGAGCTCACCGACATGAGTATTTTACAGTTATTCTGATTAAAAAAGCCCAGGGAAAGCATGTTATTGATTATCAGACTTATCCATTTGGAAGTAATGAAGTTCACTTTGTAAGTCCAGGCCAGATACATCAGGTTAGTACCGTAAAAATACCGTCAGGCTGGGTAATTACCTTTTCGAGGGAATTTCTTATGCAAAATAACATACCGGAAAATTTTATTTCAAATATTAACTTAGGGCACCTCTATTACCGCGTTCATGGTAAAAACAATTTTCTTCGAAAATCTATGCAATAATATGCTGCGCCATACTTCGTTGATCGCCTGCCTGGCAGGCCATGGCAGACAGGTCAGTCAGATAGCTAAGGCTATCTTCCTTCCTCCAGCCTTGTCTGTCTTGCATCTTATTAAATTTTTACTCATTCAGAGGTAAATAGAGGTGCCCTTTGTTCAAACAATTTGGTGAGACACCACCATTGGCTGTTGACACAGAAATCTTTAACCAATTGCTGCGAATTATAAAAGATATGCAACTGTGCCTTACAGACACAGGGCACTACCGGAAGCGTGCATTGGGAGCGCTGCTTCAACTCTTTCTGATACAATGTAGTAACAGCTGCTCGCTCGATTCAGCCCAACTGAATGAGGAAGATGCGGCTGTCTGTATTTTCAGAGACTTTAAGAAATTGGTAGAGGAGAATTTTATGAGCTGGCATAGAGTGACCCAATATGCTTCGGAAATACATATCTCCTCAAAGCATTTAAGTCATACGGTCAAACATTTATCCGGAAAGACAGCTAAGCAGTTCATTCAGGACCGGTTGACTCTTGAAGCTAAGCGCCTGCTCTTGCATACTTCGTTAAGTATGAAGGAAATCGCTTACCGGTTGGGTTTTAACGAGCCACTTCACTTCAGCGGCTTTATCCGGAAGCAGACTGGTCTGGCACCCTCTAAGCTTAGAATAAGTCAAGCAAGTCTCTGATTCGCATTTCCGACATTTTTATATATCTGTCTTCCTTTTTTACATCTCCTACGGGGTCAATTAGTCGTATTTTTGTATCAACATTCAAGTGAATTTACAGGATTGAATTTCAATGTTTGGAGGTTATTTATTATTTATTAAAATGAGGAACCCATAATGAAATCAATATTGCATAAATCAGAGACTCGTGGACATTCCAATCATGGATGGTTGGACAGTCACCATACCTTTAGCTTTGCTGGTTACAGAAATCCGGATCGAATGCATTTTGGGGTGCTACGGGTTTTAAATGATGATGTTGTAGCACCAGGTAGCGGTTTTGGAACCCATCCCCATGACAACATGGAGATCGTGTCCATACCATTGCAGGGTGATCTGAAGCATCAGGATAGTATGGGTAATGCCACTGTAATCCGGGAAGGAGATATCCAGGTAATGAGCGCCGGCTCCGGGATAAATCATAGCGAATACAATGCAAATGCTGACAAGGAGGTGAGGTTCCTTCAGATATGGTTATTTCCCAATGCAAAAAATGTCGAACCAAGATATGATCAGATCTCTCTCAACAATATGGATTTAAAAAATCAGTTTTTTCAGATTTTATCTCCCAATCCGGACGATGATGGCGTATGGATTCATCAGGATGCCTGGTTCAGCATGGGTAATTTCGATCCGGGAGCAGTTACCACTTACAAACTGCATCAACCAAATAATGGTGTATATTTTTTTGTACTCAACGGAAGTGCTACCGTTGAAAATCAAATCCTGAACCCACGGGATGGATATGGCATATGGGACACTACCCACATTAATATCAAGGCAGACAGCGAGACAAGAATATTGCTGATGGAGGTCCACATGCAAGTCTCCTGATCCATACTCATTCATTCCTTTGGATTGTGAGTGTAGCCTTAAGGATTGACCAATCGAACAAAGGAGATGGTTCATAAGGTCGCTATTTATGTCATATCAAATCAAAAAATAAAATCATTTATCAAATAGAGGTGCCCTAAAATAATTCTTCATATAAATCTTTAATTATGCAAGCAACAACCGAAACAAAAACCATTTGGAAAATCGATAAAGGACATTCGGAAATTCATTTTAAAGTGAAACACATGATGGTTTCAACTGTGACGGGTGCTTTTAATGATTTTGAAGCAACCATAGAGTCAGAGAGTGATGATTTTGAGGATGCTGAAATCCGATTTTCAGCCTTGACAGCGAGTGTTGACACCAAAAACGAGCAAAGAGACGAACACCTGAGATCGGATGATTTCTTCAATGCCGCGAAGTTTCCTCAGCTGACTTTTGATTCCAAATCCTTTTCAAAATCTGGAAACGGAAAATATTTATTGATTGGTAATCTGACAATTAGAGACCATACAGAAGAAGTTAAACTGGATGTTGAGTATAATGGAAGTGCCGTGGACTCCTATGGACAGACAAAAGCTGGATTTGAAATTTCGGGTAAAATTAACCGGAAAAACTATGGTCTGCGATGGAGCGGACTGACGGAGGCAGGAGGAGTGGTCGTGAGTGATGAAGTACGCCTTGACCTCAACGTACAATTAACCCGACAATAATTCTTTTTGATACTACCCTGCAAATCAGGAAGTGATTCTCTCATTAATGAAGTAGAATCATTTCCTTTTTTATCCTCCAGATTTGCTGTCATCTGATCTAGGAGGCCGTTGAAACCAACCTGAGTATTTCACCCGGATCCTTAATACAAAAGTGGTTGTAGTTATAATAGTCTAACTTGGAAGACCAGAACTATGAAAAGATTGGGAATAGATCCGAATGATTTTATTATGTATAAAAGACTGGATAACAAGGTCTTAAAAGCAAGTTAGATGGGATTATTC
>JBGTCB010001081.1:0-2661 GCA_041748995.1 Saprospiraceae bacterium
TAGTTTCCTATAATTACCGGGTTATCCCCATTAAAAACCACTACAACCTGTTCTCCTATTTGAAGGGTGCTTATATCGTTTTTGGCGCCTGACACCGTTAATTCGCCTGTGCCGCCTGAAATACGTATGGGAAGTTCGCCGGCCCCATTAGGGTTGAGAACAATCCTGAAACTTCCGTTATCCCAAACTCCTTCTAAAGATGCCCCTTTAAATGTGTATAATCCTTTAAAGGAAAAACGTTGGTTCTCCCATTGCGGCAAAATCGCGGCAAAAATATCGGTGAATCCCTGCCAATCCTGCACCAGTGCATCGGATAGTGCTTGCTGGTATAAGCCATGGGTAACAAAATAGTAGGCCGTATGCAAGGTAAACCGTTCCCAGAAAGTATATTCGTAAAACTGAATCCAGCGTGGATCGGCGTGTGCGCAATATTGAATGGCACTTAAATCGCTATTCAACCCTTCGGGGCTGCCCATACGGCTCGAAGATAATGCAAAGGCAGCATAGGTCCACCCCTGAGATATGGGCTTGCGTGCCTCGGTTGTAAGGCTGTAACGATTTTCCCAGGCAGTTACTGTTGGTTTCGCCATCCCACGATCCGCCATGTGTACAAAAGTGATGGCGTTAAGCTGAACCGGATGTTTCTGGCTATTTTTCGGACGATCATCTCCTTCAAACGTGTTAAAATAACCGTATTGATTGAGCAAAGCATCCCTTTCTAATCCGGCTTGTTTTATCTCTTTGGCTTTCTCTACCAACTCCGATTCGCCACTATTCAGAATTTCTGTAGCTAAAAGGTAATTGCGCAAAGTATATTCGGCGCTCAGTGAAGCATCCAGATAGTTTTTGGAATCGGTATTCCTGAATGCTTCATCCTGTGATGTGGCCGTGTGATGGAATACATCATAGGTTCCTCGCTCACTTTTGTGCAACACCTGACTGTAAAACCGCCAAACCTCCTCCATAATGGGGAAATACTTTTCGAGGAAATCCTGATCATTGGTACGCAGGTAATAATGCCAAACCATAGCAGCCACATAGGCCGGGTTGTGAATCTGATAAGAATCTGTGCTTACCACCCCATCTTTTTCATACTCGTCCCACTTGGCAAAAGGGGGTGTCCAGGGATAATATCCTCCCTCAAGACCCATTATGCGCCGACTATATTTTTTTACCTCAGGCAGGATATCCAACCAATACTGCATAGATTTCTCGTACCGGTCGAAATGACCTGTTCGGGTGAGGTTTTCGACCACATAATACACATCCTGAGGAAAAGTAAAACCCCAGATATTGGTATTCAAACCTGTGGGGATAAGTGCTTTTTCTGGTGTAACAGGAAAGTTGCTCAAATTATAGTAATTGGCGCGGTTCCATATATGGTGCGCCCTGTCTTCGGGAAAATCAATCCAGGAATGCTCCCAGTTTTCTTCCCACTCCCTCTTGTGGGATGCCAACAAATCATCATAGGACATAATGGTGATGGATTCATCTGTTGCTTCGTCACGGTGCACAATAAACCGAATAATGTTTTCACCATCATTGAGATGTATTTTCAGGTTATTCTCCGACAAGGATATTTTACCTCCGTTATCCACCAGTACCGACCAACGGGTATCCACCATGTTGGTGGAAGAAACCACATCCGCTCTGTTCTTCTTAATGTCAAAGGCAAGATTTACCGGATCGGGAGGCCAGGCGATGCTGGTTTGCTGTGTTTTGTCGGTTTCGCAGTTTATGGTAATGACCATTTCCTTTTCCGGTTCAATGGACTGACGGTCTATTTTCATGACGAACAGGTTCGGGATGGTTTGATGGGCAAAGGCTGTAATCCGGGTCTGCCCAAACAAGTCATATGATGTGGTTAACACACCTGTGTAGATATCAAGTTCCTGTCGGTAATTGCGCGTATCCATCATGTTGAGAAATGGAAAACCATCAACAAAATCTGAAGTGATCCAGGCAAGGGGCAATTGCGCTTGCCGTGTAGTTGGTTCGTCCATGTAATAATGGCCATTGTATCCCAAAACTGTCCGCCCATTAGGTGTTCCTTTCTTGGGCGTATGTTGGAATCCAAGATGGTCAAAAGAGCCACCAACAACACCATTGGCAATATAAAGAGGCACAAGTGGAATCCCTGTCTGAAAAGATATCGAATCATAGACAATATTCGACTTACGGACCAGTTCAGGTACTTCTTTCTTTTCAGGAAGGTAGAGCGAGTTGTCCGTGTTCATCTTCTTATAGCTTGCAAATAAAATGCAAAAGGCTGAAAGCCAGAAAATACGTTTCATATGGTATTTGTTATGAGTTAATCAATTTTAATTTGATGAAAAATGCATGAGGACCACGTGCTCAACTATAAAAGGTTTTCCATACAACTTTCATTCGACTAATGACTTTAGGTTTTAGCTCCGGGATCGGTATTGGAATACATCACCGGGATTGAACTGTAGTTGATAGCCACCGGAAAATCATTGGGAACCAGTTTGATAATATAATCCTGTTCCGGAAGATTAAACTAATCAGACATGCCGATAAGTAAAGGTTCTTTGCATCAAGTGGGTATAATTTCATGGATAATCATTAGTTAGCTTTGTTTTTTTTGTTTAATTTTTATTTTTGAATAATTCATTTAATAATTCCATTAAACATATTTTC
>JBGTCB010001082.1:0-3756 GCA_041748995.1 Saprospiraceae bacterium
TTGAGAAATTTTAGTAAGATTTTTGTGGGATTCAAGGCGCCAAACGCAGGCATAGCCGTAGCTACGACGAGGCTTGGCAACGCAGAAGATCACAGAAAGATATTAAAATTACCAACAATAATTGATGTGTTTGTCTACTAGGAGGCTGTTGAAATACCCAAATTGCGCTGATATTTATCCGATTATTTTTGTCGCAGGAAGATCACAGCCGTTCTCGTCGTTTCTGACTTGTTGATCCTCAGTCAGTTACAAGCCGGTATCTTCCTTCGTCTCGCCGCGCCAGAAATCGACGATTTACGACTGCAGCATCAACCTGAGTATTTCAACAGCCTCCTAGCTGTAAATTTCTTCGCCTTTGTTAGTACGCCAATTATTTTCAAAGTATTTGGCATCTTCACCATTACGAGGATGAACTCCCATGACGATGTTTCCGTCTTTGATTCCTGATTCATATAGCTTAGCGCGTTCCTCAGGTATTCCTGAGCCTACGAGTGCACCAATGACTCCACCTGTAATTCCGCCTGCTCCCGCACCTGCTAAACCTGCAGCAATGGGGCCAGCTATAACAATTCCCAGCCCAGGTATTGCCAAACTTGTTCCGATAGCTGCTATAACACCTACAATTGCACCGACAGTGCCACCAATAGCAGAACCTTTGCCTGCTCCCTCAGCAGCTTTAGTTCCTAAGTCAGTTTTACTGCCATCATCTGAAAATTGTTGTTTACGCGTTTCGTCTGACATCACCAGATTGATGTCGTCTTTCGTATATCCTCTTTCTTGCAAGGTATTGTAAGCGTTTTCTGTGCTTTCACGGTCACGAAACATCCCTGTTAGCATGCCACGGTCTTTTGTCATGTTTTCAGTCCTTTGATTTTGACTCTCTATCATATTGCTTTATATTTAAATTGTGAATTATATAATTACTGCACTTACCGCACTGAATAATTATGATACAAAGGTGCCATACATCAAAATGAATTGCGTTACACATGTTTCGAAAGTTGTAGCAGGATTCACAGATTTCCTTTGAAGACAAAGCAAATTTGCCAATGATGGTGATGACGTTCCGGGTGAAAGTGCTAAAGCCGGTGATCAAGAGTTTGCGATAGCCAGGCACGATGTCAGTGAGCAGATCATTCTATTGACTTGATCACCTTTCTACGAAAAATCTCTTTTGTTCCTCTAGGATCATTATCTACTTCTATCCAGTAAACCGCAGGACTAAGTTCTTCCAGCTCCATTTCCATTTCATGAATACCGGATAGCCACTTCCTCTCCAGGATAATCCTACCAGATATATCACAAATTCTAATTCGACCTGACTTCAGTGCTTCAGATCGGTTAAGGTACAACCTACTGGAAAAAGGGTTAGGGTATACCTCAATATTTTCGAATCCAGCATCCAAATCAGTAACAGGCACCGTAAGACATTCGATGTCACTAAACCTGACCGTTGGATAGTCTGGAGCGGAAAAACATCTTAAATCTTTGCTATACTGATCGTCACAGAATCCATTATCCCAAAAGTGGAAAAAATTCAAGGTGCTTCCAATATCCTCAATGATCTTTGTATCCGAATTTAATTCCTCGTGAAAAAATATTTGTCCGTTGCGATCCTGATATCCATAGGTGACATAAAATAATTTCAAGTCAACTTCATGCTCCTGAAAATTTCCTATTGAATCTATTCTGATATAAAATGGAAGATTTCCAAGATGGCTCCAGGGTTGCAGTACCATGGTATCCCCTACCTCCAATGAAAAATCATAAAGCAATTTGAAGGCGGTGTCTTCCGAGTCAAAGAAATACACCTGATCTCCCTCTTTGCTTAGATAATTCTTCTTCGGTCTTCCATTGCAATTCTCCTCTTCCTGATAATAGATCATACATTCTCTACCTTGAATCAAGGTATCACCGTCTATATAGCATCGATTTACTCCCAGGTCAGAATTTGCAAAAAAAGTTAAGGAGTAGTACCATTCCGCTCCCTGGTCCAATAGACTTTGGGCTCAAGCCTGCAGGATTAAGAAGTTTAAAATTAAAACAAATTTAATTCTTTTGTCCATCATGATAAATCGGTTAAATGCTCACTAACATTTGTCCAGGACATATTTTCGGGCTGAATCTTCTGCAGTCCTGTTTTCAAACCCTGGAAATTAACAAAGCCTTAGAAACTGCCTTCCATCCATATGCCCTATAGATATGAAATATATACATGCATGGTGCACATCTTTAATTCTTCTTCTTTATCATTATAAAGCTTTTCGAAATCAATAAAACCGTAATAACTATCAAGTTTATCAAAAAACTTAATATCATAATTCTGAAGTAATCTGATTGATAATGCTTGTAAATCATAAAAATTATCAATCCATAAAAAATTATTAATCCACTTAAGGTCTCAATTACGTCATAGGTTCTATTATCTAGAACTTCATGACTATAATTGTCACTAGTGGCACCAGTAAAAACCAAAATACAGTCAGTGTTTCCAAACTCCATCCGATTGACATCGAATACGAAATAAGCAGTAATATTAATCCGGCCGGTAAACGAAAAAATCGAATTGCCCAGGACAGAAATTCTATTTTACTCATATTTGCCTTTTTAATCGATCAAAGGTACAAAGTAGCTTTAATGCCTGGCCGGCCTAATGCCAAACGCGTGTTATACAGAGTTCCCTTCCAGGGGTTTGATATTATTTATTTCTTTCTCTTTATGGTTTTTCTCTTCTTCAAGATCATAATCATCTTGTAGTCCCAACCAAAACTTGGCACTAGTTCCGAAATATTTGGAAAATCGTAATGCGGTATCAGCTGTAATTCTACGATTGCCTTTTATAATTTCGGAAATACGAGTTTGAGGGAGAAAAGTTTCCTTAGCCAAACGATAGGCAGAAATTTCCATTGGAATCAAGAATTCCTCTAAAAGTATTTCTCCTGGATGGATATTCTTAATTTTTTCCATGACTGAATAATTAATGGTAATCAACTATTTTAATGTCGTAAGCATCATTATTAATCCATTGAAAGATAATTCTCCATTGATTGTTAATTCGAATGCTGTAATAATCTTGCAGATCTCCTTTCAACTTCTCCAATCTATTAGCAGGTGGAATCCTCAGATCATTTACTTCCTGAGCGTTATTAATCATTCTCAATTTCCGACGCACAACTTCCTGAATTTCGTTTGGCAATTTTTTCGACCGAATTCCCTTCCAAATTTTTTCGGATTCTTTATCGCCAAAAGTCTTTATCATTAATAATGAACTACGTTACTAACGTTAAAGGTAAGTATTTGTTGTTAATAGCGCAAGTTCTAACGTCTTTTATGCTGCGTCAAGTCAAGCTATAGGGCTTGTATCTGTAATCCACTGTAAAAAGAATTCTGCCCAAAATGTTCTGCTAGTCCTTCAGTCGCATAGGCCAAAATCCGGAGAAGTTATCCATATGCAGCATACCTTCTTATGTAACCCGGATTATGCATTAGATTATCTATTACGAGGTAAAACTGCTGCAAATACGGGCACATAAGCCCTTTTTGATTCTCACCATGATGATGACCATGTCTGCGAGTCAAAAAGCGCTTGAAGCACCCGTCTTTATTGCATTTTTACCTCTCACTACGAAAACCCAATGCATAATCCCATCTAACTTGCTTTTAAGACATTGTTATCCAGTCTTTTATACATGATAAAATCATTCGGATCTATTCCCAATCTTTTCATAGTTCTGGTCATGTTTGCGATGGCTTTTC
>JBGTCB010001083.1:0-9873 GCA_041748995.1 Saprospiraceae bacterium
ACTATTCATGGTGCCAAACACTACGCAAGAATTTCCTCCTTTACATCTACATTGCGTAAAAATGACGCTAATGTTTTCCAAAGTCTATCATCACTCTTCACCAATCAAGTTTTTTGCCTAGATTGGACCTAAGTAGTTACATTTTATTAATATAATTCGACCATGATATTAGAAATTTGTTAGAGTGGCATTTTGTAAAAATTATCGCTACCTGTAGGAGGATTGTATCTGGAATCCACTCCATAAAAGGACGAAAGATAGGCAATCACCCGAAAACTTCACACTAAATTTTGATGGACGAATTGGAGGGATAAAATCGGGTAAGGTGGTGTCGGTGTTCTGCGAAGAATTTGGGATAATCATACTCGTAATTGCCTTTAAATTATTCAAGGCTCACTTTTTCGGAATAATCTGAAGCCAATCCTCCTACTACGAAAATCCGGAGGTCCGATTAGTCAGACAATTTTCCAAAGACTTTTTCGATAAATTTTCCCTGTAGAAATGGCTCCGTTTCGATCGCGCTTTGTAGAATCACTCCTTTCTGTGTCTTTTCCAGCAACAGGTTAGCAACCTGCAGAAGTGGCGCCGCTGTAGTGGTCTGAATAGCCCGTAGTCGATGATTGCCGACCACTATCGGTTTTATGCAATTGGTAATTTCACGACGCCGCAAAATGCCATTGTTGTCTCTTCCTTCGGCAGCGGTATAAATAATAATCTGATCGTCTTCCAGATGGGGAATGACCGCTTCCATTTTCTGCTGCAATGCGGCAATCTTATCAGGAGTATCCCGGGATTCCGCAATCGCGGTTTCTATCCAACCATAATGCCCGGGATGTCTTAACGTCTTGTAATCGAGAAACTGCACTTTTCCGGCCAGCGCTTCCGGAAGATCGGCTGCTCCACCGGAAGTCAGATCTTCTTCATAGCGGATACCATTGATGATCAGTTGACTTCGTTCCGATAAAGCGGGTACAAACAACGGTCGGCCTCCACGCAAGACATGAGCATCCATCAGATATTCGGTTGCTACTCCGACCGGACTCCAGGTAAATCCATAGTAATGAGGGGCTACAGCGTTCTCAGCAAGGGCTCCTACTTTCATTTCGAGTCTGTCAATAGTGTCTACCTGAAAGTCCAAACAAAACTTCTTAAAAAGATGATGGGACAATACATCGATATAGCCAGGTGCAAGTCCGGTTTGCAACACAAAGCCGGTGGTGGCATCTTTGGCCAGGCTTTTAATAGCTTCGGTTTCAGCCACATATTCCGTCAGATTGGCATAGTGTAAATGAAACTGTCTGGCTAAATCTGCCATCAACGGAGCCTGACTACCAGGTAAACAGTCCAATAGAATATCACCGGCCTGCAGGATCCGTTTTGCTTCCTGTGAAACCCGGCTCTGCGTGAGTTGAAATGTTTCAACCTGACAAGGACGGGAGGTGCCTTTCCGGACCCATTGAGCCACTTCTCGGGCATTGTCCAGTGTGCGGTTGCCAATCGAGATTACGGGAGGCGCTTCACTCCATTCCGCGAGCATCAGTGCCGCCGCCTGGGCAATACCGCCGGCTCCGGCAATGATAATATGGTATGGTGACTTCATATCGTAAGTTCAGAAATATTCATGATTTTTTTCAAGGAATGATGATGCATTCATCATAAGTTAAATTCCATTCCTGAAAAAATGTGCCTGTCTGGATATTCTGAATTTTCAATATGCATAAGGACACCTCTATTTACCTCTGAATTATTAAATAAATTTTCGAAGAAAATTGTTTTTACCATGAATGGGGTTAATAGAGGTGCCCATAATTCTAATGCTATAATTGAATGCGTTTGATTATCTTCAAATAAATAGCACTTTGAAAACTTCAGACGCATTACCCGGCCAAACCCTCCAGGACCGATCTAAGGGTAAAACACCTATCATATGTCTCAGGGTAAATGAATATAGCCCTACGAGACCAGCGAAGTAATAGTGGTTAGCTGCTATTGGCTTCTTTTTCGATCATTATTTATTGTTCATCGCAAGTGTGAGGAGGAAGAAACTATCTGTCAATGCAATGACACTATGAGTAATATTTTCTTGTAATGCTATCATTTGTCCCTTTTCCATTAGAGAGCTTTGTTGTTGTGTAGTAAAATTGATTTTTCCCTCCAATACCTGAACGCTTATCACCCCGTCCGCATCATGTGATTGTAATTCTGCATTTTCGTGCAGTCCAATTAGCACAATCCTCATAGTCTCTGATTTGAAAATTGTAACAGAATTGCGGTCACTGTCTGCCCAGGTCGTTTCACTTTTGATTTGCTCAATGAATTGATTCAAATCCATTTCCACAAAAGGGGCATTTAGAATTCGTTCTCCCTCCGGACGTTGTGGTGTTGCATCAATAGATTTATTTTCCATAGTGTTAGGTGTTTTAATGTTCTAAAGCTTTCGTTCATACTTAAACTGTTATTAAGAAAAACGATTATTCAATTGAGGTGTTTTAGCCATCCCGAGGGGATGGAATCCTTAGAGAATATACGGCTACCGAAATATACGACCCCATCGAGGTCGTAATTGTTCATGATACAATCTATAAACATTTGCACCCTTGGGGATTTTGCAGGCTTCTGATCACAATGAAACCATAATATCACCAGGAAACATCCCAAACTAGTAACTTACTATATTTGAAACCTATACTTCCCCATCATTTCATTTGATTGCAAAAGTTCGTTTTGTTTTTCTATCTAAACTAAACACAAACCAACAAAGCGTTACTGTTCCAACAGCGAAAATAGTATCACCTACAACACGAAGCCATTTTAATACATGCATGGGAGGCTCCTGCATAAATTCAGCCGAACGGGCATACCACATTCCATTATTAACGCTGGCTACTGTCTGCAAGAAACCAACAGGGAGTAAACTCAATAGGACCATAGCCATTAAACCGATATTAATTGACCAGAAAGAAATGGCTAATAATTTTTCATTCCATTGAATGTTTCTATACAAACTTCTAAATACAAATAACATCAATCCAATACCTAACATTCCATATACTCCGAATAAAGCCGTATGTCCATGCACAGACGTTGTATTTAAGCCTTGCATATAATATAAGGCTATTGGTGGATTAATTACAAAGCCAAATATACCTGCCCCTAGAAAATTCCAGAATGAAACGGATAACAAATAGTAAATGGGCCACTTGTAATCCTTAAGCCATTCGGTGGCCTTGCTCAGTCTGTAATTGTGAAAAGCTTCAAAGCCAATTAATATGAGTGGCACTACTTCCAGGGCACTAAAAGTTGCACCAAGAGCCATAACTGCTTTGGGTGTTCCCGTAAAGTACAAATGGTGAAAGGTTCCTAAAATACCGCCCAAAAGAAATATAATGGTAGCAAACAACACACTGTTTGTAGCGGTTTTGGTTTGTAACAAACCCATTCTTAGAAAAAGGAAGGCAGCAACTACAGTTGCAAAGACTTCAAAAAATCCTTCTACCCAAAGGTGAACAACCCACCAACGCCAATATTCTGCTATTGCTAAATTTGTTTGTCGTCCCCACATTAATCCCGCTGCATAGAAAAGGGCAATGGCAGTACATGAGACAAGAAACAATATTAATAAATGTTTTTCATCTGTTCTCTTTCTGATCACCGGCAGAATAGGACGTAGCATTAATAATAGCCAAAGCAGTAATCCTACTAATAAAAATATTTGCCAAAATCTGCCAAGGTCAACATATTCATAGCCCTGATGTCCAAACCAAAAATTGCTTACAAAGCCGAGTTTCTGCATGATCCCCATCCACTGTCCTGCCATTGAGCCCAGCACAATGACCAATAATGCAATGAAAAGAAAATTCACTCCCAACTTCTGAAATTTCGGGTCACTGCCAGAAAGGGATGGTCCTATATAGAGTCCCGTAGCTAACCAGGCCGTAGCAATCCACAAAATAGCAAGCTGTACATGCCATGTTCTCGTAACAGCATAGGGAAGATAATCTGACAAGGGAAAACCATAAAAGCCATTTCCTTCTACACCATAGTGTGCCGTTACTACACCCATTATTACCTGAAGAAGAATTAATAGATTCACTATCCAGAAATATTTCTTAACTGCTTTCATGGAAGGCGTAATGTTCTGACGCATTAACGGGTCTTCCTTTGGGGGTACCGGTCCTTCCTCCTCTTTAGTTTTAGCATGATAAAAAATTAAAATACCAATCCCTATAAGTAACATAACGACACTGAAGCCCGTCCACAAAATAAGGTCTCCCGTAGCTTTATTGCCTATTTGCTCATCGGGTGGCCAATTATGCGTGTAAGAGATCTTTTCTCCCGGACGTTCTGTAACACATGCCCATGCAGCCCAGAAAAAGAAATTGGTCATCTGTCTCATCCGGGTACCATCTTTTATGGCATTTTTTGGAATGGCATAATCAGACCGGAGTTGATCTAATTCAGGGTCATCGGTAAACAATGCCGAATAATAGTTACTTAAATGGGCAATGGCTTCTTTTCTTAAAGGAGAAACAGTAAGCGTTTGAGTTTGGAGATCGAAAGTGTTTCTTCGCAATTCATTTTGCAACCGCTGTTCTAACGCTGCTTTTTGTTCACTATCAATTTGATCAAAACTCTGGTCGAAATCGGCTGCTGAATATTGATTTAGAATGAATTCTGCTTCCCGATGTAGCCAATCAGCCGTCCAGTCAGGAGCTAAATAAGCTCCATGCCCCCAGACAGTACCTACTTCCTGTCCGCCCATGCTTTGCCAGACATTTTGCCCGTCTTTTATGTCCTGCCCCGAAAAAAGAACTTCACCATCGGTAGTCACGACCTTTTCGGGTACGGGGGGGGCTTGTTGACAAATTTCAAATCCGTAATAGAGTAGAACAGCAAAGGAAATACTCATTACCAGGCCAAATGCAATCCAAAGTTTTTTTTCTGATTTCATAACAGTGTGGTAATTACAGTGTTTGAATTATGATTCTTTCATTTCATTGATTTTTAATCTCGTCCCACGAATTCCGGTTGTAGACACCCGGTCTTGCGTGATCTCCTTCTTGAAAGTCAAATGAAACATAATCAATATCTTTTAATTCAGTAAGTGAAAATGTCGTTGAAATCATAAAACTCTGCGCTCCGGCAGATCCCATTTGTTGGGTCAATACTTTACTGTCCGGAATAGATACAAATACCGTGTCATTTGAAGTTCTCATAAATTTTATCTGAACTCTCGGCCATGACTTATTTATTATTTTCTCTAAAGTTTCACCTGTTAAGGTGTCTCTGTCAACCGGGCGTAATTGCTTTAATTCAAATTCTTCAGTCTGCTGGTTATAGTCATATCCCCAAATTGCTTCTAATGGATCATAAACCACAGAACTCTCTGAACCGATTTCACTTTTCTCATTCGTATCATCTGTCGCCCTGTCCTCCTGTTGCTTTGTGTTACAGCCAATGATCAGTAAAATTAGTCCAAGTGAAATCAGTTTAGTTTTCATATGTGCAATGTAGATAGTTGCAAACTTCTTTAGCCAAGCATATTTAATTTAACAATCCTGCGGGTTTTGTCAATCTGCTGGTAAGATACGGGAACTTCAGGAAAGTTGTAGCCGGAGTGTCGATGCAGTTTCTGGTTGATAGAAACCATAATTTAATCGTTTAGTGAATTAATGCCTTGTTTTTTAAGACGTTCAAGATGTTCTTTCATTGTTTTGACTTGGTCTGTTGGGTGCCCTTGCCAAATCGTAATTTCTCCTACAACTTTGAATGGATGGGTTGAACGATAAGATTTTGTTGGATTACCGGGGAATTTTTTATCCGTCAAGTCAGGGTCATCTTCAATAGCTCCAGTTGGCTCTACTAAATAAATTCTTTCTCGTCCTGCACCAAAGGCAAGTTCAGCACCCCAAATAGCAGCGTCTAATGTCGCAGTCAGGAAAATGTATTTGGCATTTCTCTTTTGTCCATAGTTCGAGTTGAAACCAACTTCAATTAGGTCACCAACTTTTAAGTTCACCCTTGTCCCGTGAAAATAAGTTTGAGCGAAAGGTGTCGCTCCTTGTCCGCTTGATTTCTGTTCGTTTTTGTTCTGTTCCATTGTCAAAGGCTTTTCTTTGATTGTTGATTCGTCTATATTGACTGGTCTTGTTACAATGTCTACCCTTCGGTATCCACGCCTATTTTCTGTATCAGTCCAGCGGTTTTGTCAATCAGTTGGTAAGATACGGGAACTTCAGGAAAGGTTGAAAGCGGGGTGTCGATGCAGGTCCCAATTGGAGTCATTTAATGAGCCTTTCAATTAGGTCCCCATCCTCAGTTAATATGTCTAAGTTTCTTCGTCAAATTTGACCTGTCAGTCGGCTGATTCTCAGCCTGCCTTGGAAATTCAAAATGATATCGCTGTCAGTTTTGTTTGCACCCAAACGGACACCCTAAACAGGTCTGGTTATGCGCCACTCGTTTATGGTCAGCGTCAATCATCTTCTCCCGAATCTTTTTGAATGCTTGATTCATTGACAATGAGTTAGTTACTAACGATATATGGTTTTGGGGGGTTGATTTCAGGGACTTCTAATTACTATTTCCATGCTTTATTTTAATTGGCTACAACGTGTGGCTATTTGCGATGGACAGCGCTTTTCACTACGACTTGTCCCGCCTGAGCGTGAAATGTTCTTTCGGAGGATTGAACTTTCTGCAACCACAAAAAACTGTCTGTGGAGCGCGAAAGCCCGCCTATTGCAAATGTGCTGTTAACGGTTCGGGCTTCTTTGTCAGCAGTTATTAATCTATGAAAGTTCCAGGTCATTTTTTGATTATTTGCAGTTTTTTGTCAAGTGTCAGTAAGTTGGTTTACTTCATTAACTCCATTAAGTTTTCAGATTTTATAACTTTCATCCGGGGCACTTGTGCCAGATCGTTAATGATTTCTTCAGTGATGCCATCGCTGAAGAATTCCTGCTCCGGATTAGTGCTCATGTTCACGAAGGGTAATACGGCAATGCTGTGTTCGGTAACTGGAATAACCAGCTTTTCGACAACGATAATTTCACTCCCGGCAAACAGCACCTGGTACATTCTTACCGGCTGACTGACATTCTTGAGGATCTCTTCCTTTACAAACCTGGATTGTATGTCTTTCTTGTTGGAAACATTATGATGCACGGCTTCTGAAATATAAATGGTCCCTGGTTTTGCAGCAACCTGGATTCGTTGCAGCGATATTCGCAGCATCGCCAAAAATATCTTCATTCTCAAATACCACTTCACCATGATGAATGCCAATACGCAACTGAAAATCTTTGGCAGTATTGCAGGCTTCCTGAATTTTGACAGCGGCATTTACGGCATCCGAAACGGTATGGAAGCTGGCCATGACTCCATCTCCCAATTCTTTGATCCATCGGCCATTGAATTCTTCAATTACTGGTTTTTGGAGTTGCCTGTTTATATTCAATAAGTCAAATGCTTTGTGCTCATCATTGCCCATTAATGCGGTGTACCCGACGATATCGGTAAACATGATGGCGGCAAGTTGGCGGGATTGGGACATTAATTATTTATTGGCTTGCATATACCCCGTTCGTGACTTTAATGAGCCACCCCCAATCGTTCAAATAGGCGAGTGGCTCTGGAATCTTGCATAAATTCCGGCATTAATATAACGGAAGGTTTTACCCATAAAAGATATCCTTCGTGGCGATCCATGGCTTTATCAAAATATTCAAATGCAGTATCGAATTCGCCAAGTGCCGCATAGGCTATTCCTAAAAAAGAATTCCCCGCGGTTTCAGACCCTTCATTTTTTTTCATACGCTCAATCACTTCTCTGGCCTTCACTTTATGTCCTGCTTTAGCATATGCATGAGCAAGTCCTTGTAAACTAATCATATCAGGATTTATTGTCACATTTAATTCTAATTCAATGATCGCCTCATCGTATCTCTTTTCCGCTATATAATAACTTCCAAGCATGTGGTGACCCGCATAGAAGCGGGGCTCCATATCCACCATTCTTTTCCCATAGGCTAAAACATTTTTATAATCCATGGTGGCCCAGTAAATGCCACTAATAAACCACATATTCATTAAGGAGAATGGATCAAGGCTATCAGCTTTTTCTGCATGTTCGTTTGCCTCCGCATAATTACCTAAAAAAGCAGCGCACATGCCCAATTGCACATGCCACTCGGCACTGTTGGGGTTAATCGCCAGAGACTTTTTGTATTCAATGGATGCCTCACGTATTTTCATCTCATAGTGCAATTTTACCCGGCCATGGCAGAGGTGGCTTTCGGCTATCTCATTGTCTAACTGTATGGATTGTTGAGCTGCTTTTAATCCCTGTGGCAGACAATGTTCCGCAGGCATCCAATTAAAATACCATAAAGTAAGGTAGCAATAGGATAGGCTGGAATAAGCTATGGCATACCCGGGTTCTATTCTAATGGCTGCGTGCAAATAGTCGATGGCTTTCATGAAATCATCAGGAGTATATTTGTTGTAATAAAATCTCGCTTGCAAATACAATTGATACGCCTCTACATTATCGGTATATCTTTTAAGAACGGCCTCTTTTTCCGCGCCAAATAATTTTATTTTAACGGCGTTCAAAATGGCCAGCGAGAGTTCATCCTGGATAGCAAAAATGTCTTCCATTTCCCGGTCAAATTTTTCAGAATACAGATGAAACCCATCCACCACGCTAATGAGCTGTGCAGTCACGCGCAATCTATTGCCCGATTTCCGAACGCTTCCTTCGAGGATATAACTCACTTTGAGTTGATCACCGATCAACTTCAAATCCAGGTTTTTTCCTTTGAAAGCAAAACAGGAAGTTCTTCCAATAACTTTCAATTCCGGTACCTGCGCCAGCATGTTGATAATTTCTTCACTGATTCCATCGCTGAAGAATTCCTGTTCCGGATCGCTACTCATGTTGGCGAAGGGCAACACCGCAATGCTGTTTCTAATAACCGCTGCAGCAGGTATTACCGGTACTATGATTTCACAACCCGCAAATATCACCTGATACATTCTCACCGGCTGACTTACATTCTTCAGGATCTCTTCCTTTACAAACCGGGTTTTAATGTTCTTTTTATTGGAAATATTATGATTGACTGTTTCTGAAATAAAAATACAACCCGGACTTGCCGTTGCCTGAATCCGCGCGGCAATATTGACGGCATCACCAAATACATCATCATTTTCGAACACCACTTCACCCTGGTGAATACCAATACGCAATTGAAAATCATTGGTCATATTACAAGCTTCCTGAATTTTGATGGCTGCATTAACGGCATCAGAGACTGTATTGAAACTGGCCATGGTACCATCGCCTATTTCTTTTATCCACCGTCCATCGAATGCTCCAATGATGGGTTTCTGCAGTTGCCTGTTTTTATTTAAGAGTGTAAAGGCATGCTGTTCATCATTACCCATTAAAGCGGTATACCCGACAATATCGGTGAACATGATGGCGGCAAGTTGGCGGGATTGGTTCATCTAAAACTGGTTTGAGTGTTAAGTTGCAAATCATAATATTAATTGTGCACTCCTATTCTATCCAAAAGCTTTTTGGTCCTTGGGTCGTTTTGGAGTTCAGGAATACCTAGCATGAAAATATTCTTCCATAGCATTTGCCCTTCGCGGGCGTCAACAGCTTTTTCATAATACCCAAATGCCCTGTCTAATTCACCTATCGATGCATAAACGTCTCCTATAAAATTATTGGACGACCGTTGAATGCCCTCCATGTTTTCCATTTTTTTGATCACATCCAGGGCTTTCAATTTATCTCCCATGAGCCCATAACCCACGTGCAACCTTTCGGTTTCGCAAACTTTTTAGCAATTTTATTTTAAG
>JBGTCB010001084.1:0-9280 GCA_041748995.1 Saprospiraceae bacterium
ACTATTCATGGTGCCAAACACTACGCAAGAATTTCCTCCTTTACATCTACATTGCGTAAAAATGACGCTAATGTTTTCCAAAGTCTATCATCACTCTTCACCAATCAAGTTTTTTGCCTAGATTGGACCTAAGTAGTTACAAATTTTCTTAATGTCGTTTCAAGTAACTCATTAAACTTTTCCGGGTTTTCCATCATCAGAAAATGGCCTACCCCCGGCAGGATTCGCACCGCCACCCCATGCAGTTACATGGATTCAAAATCTGTTGGCTCATTGTCCGGGTTTATGCCAATGACCGGCAGCATTAATAGCTCCAGGTCAAGGGTAATTTGACGACTATGTGTTTAATGAAGATTTTCCTGCTACTAAGCGCTACATCGTAAGGAGCTGATGCCATATGCCTAGCTATTGCGTCTCCAGCGAAGAATCAGCGTCGGGCAAAAACATGCTGCGGACAAGGCGCTTTACGTTTACAGGAAAATCGGTGCCGAGTTCATCTACGATCGCCTGTACTTGCTCCATTGACCGGCCGCTCCCCAACCTTTTGATTATCCACCATAGTGAGAGTCCAGCCACACGACCGGGTAGTTGAAGGACAGCATCGGCAATTACATCGCCAACCATAGAATGGCCTATAAGAATAACCCTTTTTTAGTTTTAGCTCATTAATTTCCGTGGCTACGTCATTACCAGGGAATATATTGTCTAGTCTGTACGACCGAAACCCGATTCACCATGACCACCAAGGTCAAGGGTTACCACCATGTTGTTCGGAGAAGGGCTACATCTGCACTCTTGAAAATTAATTTAATTAATATTTACCTTATTTACCTTATTAATTTAGTGAAAACACACCAATTATAACAGGGGTTAAATCATCTAATGCCACTTCTCCATTATTATCTCTGTACAGGCCTGAAAATAGCTGTAGGTTACTATTGGCAATAAAATAAAAGTTGTTATCCACTATCACACCGGTAGTGGGTTGGGATAATAGCTTGTGATTATCAATATGGATTTTATAATCTATCACATTGGTCAATGATCCATCCAGAAAGTACTGGATGATTCTATCATTTCCCTTGCCAAGGCCTGGTATAATTCCGATAAGGCTGTTTCTGAAGAAATAAAGTCCATCAGCACCTGCTTCGATATCGTCCGGTAAATTGATCAGTATAAACTCTCGGGTCTCGAGGTGAATGCGGCCGTATTGCGGTTTTGACTCAGCGTACATAGCGACAAAAGCATATTCTCCACATTCAGAAATATCGATCCCATTTGGATAAAATCCCTTTGGCAAATCAATAAATACTTCAATTTCATCAGTTTTAGAATTTATCGTATATATTTTCTGTCCCATCGTTTCAGTGATATAAGGTATACCTTCCTGATCCAGGACCAAATCATTTAAAAAATAATTTGTACCTGATTGATTTAATGAATATTTCCTGATCAAGACTCCAGTATTCAGGTCATACTTATGAAGGAACGATTGTCCGATTTGGGTGCTGTCGCTGTTTCTAATAGGCATGTATTTACCAATATCTGAAGATACGGCCCAAAGCACTCTATTATCGGAATCTATCCTTAGTCCTAATACCCCTTTAATGTTGTCCTGCTGAGGGGAAATAAAATCTTCATATGAGCCATCAGATTTAATACGAATTATCTTTCGCTTATAAGTACTACTCACAAAAAATTCTTTGTTGACAGGGTCATATGCTATTCCTTCCGGAATAAGATCATTTTCTTCAATTGTAAATACTACCGTCATTGGTAACGACTGAAAACCTGAGGTTTGTGCAGCCAGGGAGTAGCATATCGTTAAAAATAAAACGACAAGTATATTTTTCATAATTGTTTTCTAATTTGTCTAGTTGATATTCCTAAGCAGTCCTATCACGGTTGTTGTTGTTCTTCTTATTGTTTTTGTTATGATTGCCCATTGTTGTTGACACTTCGTACCAATTGGATGCCGTCTCTCTTAATGTCTTGTCCCAGGGTATAATTGTATTCTTTTGGTAAATCTTTTGTATAATCGAACACCTTTAAAATCAATCGGTAGCTACCCTCTCGCTTTCGCGGTTTCTTCACTTCGAGCCCGTTCTCACCCGACTCTTCGAGATCTTTCAGTCATCCCTGAACACCGGAGATCATAGTATAATGCCATTTATTTTTGAAATTTGACCGCTTCGCGATTTAAATAGTTAAAGGGGCTTGTTGCTGACTGACCTTGGGGAGCATCAGTATTAAAAAGTCCGAACAGCCGAACACGGAAGAGGGAGTTCTTACTGAAACTGCCCTGATTGCCAAGGTCGAAGTGCTGCCTCCATACGAATTCTTCATCGACCCGTAGAACTCCAATAGCTGCCACTAACAAAACCAGCTCCCTCCATTAGCTATAGCAGCAGCATCGATTAGTGCTTTGTTTTGATACATCAGGTTCAATTCCTCTTTAGAAGGAAGATACCAATCACCAAAAAGGCCCCTTACTAAGTTGGCACATCCCATGCTCTCCGGTTTCATCCACCCAAAATACAATACCTCCCTGGGCAAAATCGCCTATTTGGTATTGGCGAAGAGCCAGGGTGCCGTCAGATTGTCTTACTATATTTGAGGAAACGTTTGTTACCGTGTCCATCACTGTTATCCTGGCCTTACCTTCAACTTCAAGTTTGTTTTGGGCAAACATACTCATTACAGAAAAAAGCAAAATTGATAAAATGCCCCAGATTCGCATGTTACAGAAATTTCCTGAAGCTAGTGGTTTATGACAATATAAATCAATAAATCCTGTCAGTACTATAATGTAACTGAAGCGTCTAACCAATTCGCTTATTAAAATGAATAATTGAGCGTGACAGGTCTGAGGTAATACTACATGCTTATTACCATTAATTACTGCTTTAGTATCTGGTAAAGGTCAACCGGGTCTACTGTGACTTATGGCTCACGATTAATGGAGCAATGTGGGTTTTTCTACTATGGCAAGTAACGTTTTATTGCAAGCACTGAGCGTTGGGATAGCGAGCCTGGTTGCTCTTGCAAATTGTTTTACGTTGTTTCATTCCTCTGTGTCTGGTTCCACCTTCAACCTATATACTTTTGTGAACCAGGGGCTTGTACCCGAGACGTGTGGGTTTGGAATAAGTAACTATCTGCCAAATATCAAGTTTTATTTTGTGACTTCACTTCATTTTTCCTGTCTGCCCGCATGTTTTCTTAGCCTTTGTTGCCTGTTTTCGTATACGTTAGAAGAAAGTTATCACTTAATCTAAAAGCATTCACTTAAAATTTTCTTAATGTCGTTCCCAGTACCTCATTAAACTTTTCCAAGTCTTCCATCATCAGAAAATGTCTTACTCCCGGCATGATGAGCACCTCCACCCCATGCAGTAGCATGGATTTAAAATCTGTTGGCTCATTGTCCGGGTTTATGGCAATGCAGGTGTTCCGCAGCTTTAATAGCTCCAGGTCAAGGGTAATTTGACGACTATGTGTTTGATGAAGATTTTCCGGCGCTAAGCGCTACATCGTAAGGAGCTGACATATCCCCAGCTATGGCGTCTACCAGTGAAGAACTAGCGTCGGGCAAAAACATGGTGTGCGGACAAGGCGCTTCAAGTTATCAACTTTAAGATAGCTAAATCTGGGTCATGGAAGAGAGTGATGAGGCAAGGCATATAGCCATGGTGTGAAGCCGATGTTATAGGGTTGCAAGGTTAAGCGCCAGCGTCTACACTTGACATTAAATGTCCTCCAAATTCTTCACTTATGATTCTCCTTAGTGTTGAAAGCCGGATATCGCTTGCATTATTCTCAATCGGTGATATATGTTTAGTTGTTCCAACTTCTCAGCTAGTTGCACCTGCGTCATTGTGACTTTCCGGGTGACCGGTATCCAACTTTTTGCGAAAGTCGAAGTGCTTCAAGAGTTTCCTCAACAGTCAACAGTGGTGTTGTTTCGTATTTTGACAACGCACCACCGCCGGTGATAGCGAGCCCCACTGCAGCCATCGAGACATTGTCAGGCGCCTCCCAAATGCAATAGCCGTCGTATGCTCCGAATGCATACCAGAAGCCGTGCAGCTTCCCGTCGACTGACTCGATGTACTTCCGGGCTGCATCACGACGGTCTTCGGGGTTTTTCATCAATAGAGCCCATGTTTCCGGCGTATAGCTAAACTGAGTTAAATAGTAATGTGATGTGACCATTGCAGTATCTTGCTGGGAGAAACCTTGCTGGAACCCAAACATCAAAAACAGAGAAGAAGTGCATAGAACAATAATAATTTGTTTCATAGTATTTATATTTAATGATGAATTGAACAAGAATAGCAAAGCGATGTGTACGACGTGTCATCTCGCTTCTGATTATCTTTTTCCCGCTAACCGTTTAAGCAAAACACTGCAATGGTCACATTATAGACTGACTGAAACGCAATTGCTGATGAAGAGGACAATGCACCCGGCTACTTTCCAGGCGACCTGTAGCCTACGCTCTGCGCACGTTGAAGAGCGTCAAGTGTCTCCTCAACCGTGAGCAGCGGTATTGTCTCTAATTTCGACAAAGCGCTACCTCCACTAATTGCGATTGCAACCGCTGCCATGGAAACATTGTCAGGTGCCTCCCAAAGACTGTAACCATCGTATGAACCGAATGCGTACCAGAAACCGTGTAGATTACCACCGACTGATTCAATATATTGCCGTGCTGCTTCCCTTCTGTCTTCGGGATTCTTCGTCAATCGAGCCCATGTTTCAGGCATATAGCTAAAGCGTGTTAAATAGAGAGCCATTGTATTGTCTTTTAATGTTGCCTACTCTTTTCGGTTTTCAGCTCCCCCGTTTTGGTTTCCCTAAGGTAAATATTTTCACTCATTCTAGTTAAAATGTTTGCACGGTATAACGTATAAGGTTTTGCGGCTTGGCCAGTAAGGGATTGCGGGCGATTTCCTATCCAGGTACACGAAAATTTGAAGCGGGCTACAACCCTCCGTATACCACTGAAACCCTTATTGGCTATACCGCGTGTTATGGCTGCCTTATTTCTGTTTGGCATGTTTAACCCATATTATGTCAGTTGTATATATCCAACTCTTCTGCAACCTTAAGATATTAATCTTTTATCTCCATAGATATATTAGTCTCGCGAGATAAAACCATAAATACTTAAGACTTTTTCCCGCAACCAGAGCATATCTGTATTCATCATCAATTGCGATTACATTGTATCCGGAATAAAATGGTCCAAAGAGTGATACTTTAAGCATGGCGATGTTTTCTTCTCCGACAAACTTTGCCTTACCAATTGCTTGAGTCCATTCTCCCTTTTGTATTATATCCTTGATTGTCAACCTTTATACTTCCGTTGTCATTTAAAGAATATTCTGCAGTGGTATTACTCAAATCCCGTTTCATACTTAAAATCTTTTCTAGCGATCTCATACCATTTACCGAGATATCTTTCTTTGTCAAAAGGTTTTACAGCTACTGCTCCATTCGGTATAGTAGCACAAGAATATAATCCTGTCATAATAGCACAGATTAAGACTAAGTAAAGTAAGTAAACAAACTGTCTGGTTTTATGACTCTGGTTTTATCAAAGATAAATGCCCTTAGACCCTATACCTATCAGATAAACGATCTAAAAATCGGAGCAATTCTGAATCTCCCCATTATGGATTTCTGGCGCAGGATGACAATTTTTCCACATTTGGTGACCCATGACATTGACCGCGATCGTCCGCTCGATGTCTACAGTTTGGACTACTCAGGATTCAGTGTGATTGCGATTAAAGCGATCCAGGAATTACAGGAAAGAATTGATTTACTCGAAAAGCGACTCAATCAGCTGGAGAGTTTTCAGCAGAGGCAATGATAGAGGATCATTGAGTTGATTGACTCTAACCAACTAACACCTTTGCCCCGTTCAATGATCAAAAAGCATAAGATCAACTTAATGATTCAAGGGAGTTCCCTGCAAGATTGTGGCGAGATACTTCAGCAGGATTTTTTTTGACTGGATAAATATCAGCGAATGGTCAGTGAAGATAATTTCCGCCCTGAAGTGCATAAATCACCACCGGATGTTTTACGTTTCTCAATTTTGCCACACCCATGAGTACTGCCTTTTTCTCATCCCTCAGAAATAAAGACTCCCCCCGGGTCGGCAGCAGCACCGAACAGCCTCTGAAGGATTTTCAAAATAGGCCAGTCGAGAAGGAATTGGAGGCCAACTAAAGGATGAACCCCAAAAATAAAGTGAAGGAAGATTTAGTAAGGCGTATGCTTAAAACGTGTTTATTATCTGGAAAATAGGTGTCTGGCTATTATTGGTGTACATTCTATAGAAGCATAGAAGTTTAATCACTCAACCAAATGTCTTTATAAGAAAAGATTTGTTTATAGGCTTCTCTATGAAATCTATCACAAGTGGATTCAACTTTGCGCGTTGAATATCGATAGGGTCGATGGAAGAAGAGAGCATGTAGATATTGAATTGATGTTTTATGGGCTCTGTAAATGTTTCAAATTTATCAAGAAATTCCCATCCTGTTAACGTGGGCATATTGATGTCCAAAAATAATGTTGCTCGTTCTTCAGAATCGTTTGTTTCAAATTCAGTTGAGATGTATTCTAATGCTAATTCAGGAATAGTAAAATCCTTCACTTCTACTTCTCCAAGACTTTTTTTCAACACAATCTTTGTCAATAAATTGCTGAATAGGTCGTCGTCAACAAGTATAAATCGCTTCGCCCGGTTGGTCATGATTGTGATTATTTTAGACTTCAAATATAATTGTAAATTCGGTTCCTTTATTGAGTTCGCTTGCAACGGTAATCTTTCCACCTATTGCTTCTACTTGTGTTTTCACCATGAACAAGCCCATGCCTTTACCTTCTATATGGGAGTGAAATCGCGAATAAAGGCCGAATACTTTATCAGCTTTTGTTTCTAAGTCTATACCTAATCCATTATCCTTGAATGTGAGAATTATTTTTCCATTTGCCTTCTTGCTTTTAATTTCAATGAGTGGGTTTTCATCGGGTCTGCTATACTTTATGCTATTGCTAATTAAATTGTAAAAAATACTGCGCAGATAAACTTTGAGGGAAAAGATTTCTGCGACTTCTGAAAAATCCGATTTGACGTGAACGTGGTGGCTGTCCATAAAACTACCGTAACTGATCAATATATCGTCTAGCAATTTTGAAAAGGATATGAGCTCTTTCTTTTCATTGACTTCGAGTTTTACCTGTAGTATAGAGTTGATGTCTTTAATGATCGCGTCCAGGCCCGAAACAGATGATGCAAGCCCATGTAAAATTTCCTTCTGTTCATTTTGCGTTAGTGTTCCATCCTGCAAGTATTCAGTGAAACCGATGATATTTGCGGTAGGTGCACGTAAATTGTGCGAAACGATAAATGTAAATTGCTCCAGATCACGATTACGCTGAAGCAGGTCATTTGTGATTTTCGACCTTTCCAACTCTGCAATTTTTCTTTCTGATATGTCCTGTACGATTCCGTAAAGGCGAATTGGTTTATGGTTATCATCGAATTCAAATTTCCACTCGCAATAAATAAATATTATGTTGCCGTTTTCCTTTTTGGCCCGGGCACCAAAGGAGCCTGCTTCAAACGTTTCTAAAGTCTTTTGCAATAGCTCTTTTACAAATATATAATCTTCAGGATGAATCAGGGGTAAGAAAGCCTGGGGTGACCGTTCTATTTCATCCCGACTCATGCCCATCATAATAAAGAATTCATCCGAACACGCGCTAATACCAGTAACCAAATCAACTTCCCAGTTGCTGATGTGTAGTAATGCCTGGGCTTCCTTTAATTTTGCTTCACTTTCTTCAATGTTTTGTCGCAATACAACTTGTTCAGTTACATCTACAGCAAAGAAAAGAATGCCATCTATCACATCGCCTTCTGTTCGATGTGCCTGGTACATAAAATTTAAATACTTGTCAACAAGTTGCCCGGTGTTTTGAATATCCAATTTAACGTGCATTTCACTAGTCGAAAAGGTTTCGCCTGTTTTATAAACTCCGTCTAACAACGCAATAATTCCCTGATCAATCGCTTCCGGTAAAACTTCCTTTACTGTCTTACCGATAATATCTTTTTTACCGATTAAGTCTAAATAGAGTGGGTTAACGAATTCATATAGATGGTCAGGGCCGCTCAAAACCCCCATGCTCGTCGGAGCCTCTGAGAACAGGTCGTAAAAACGCAGCCTTTCATTTTCCAAAGCTTTTTCTAATAGCTTTTTGTCCGTTGCATCTTTAGCGATACAGTACATAAGTTTATCGCTATCATCCCATTTTACCGACCAAATTATAGGTACTACCCTTCCCATCTTATGAACGTATTGGTTTTCAAACATGGTAAAAGAAATACCACTCATTATGTCTTCGGCTGCCTTAATTGTTTTTTCAATATCTCCAGGAAATACGAAATTAATAAATATTCGACCTATTCGACCTATCAATTCATTAGGTGCATATCCTAAAATGTGTTTAGAAGCAGCACTTACGTTCACAAATTTCCCTTCCTCATCAATTGTGCAAATCATATCCACTGACGAGTCCATTATTTTATTAAGATCGTTCAATGCCTGTTGCAATGCCGTAGAAGCCAGAATTAGATTATCACCTGCCTTTTTTCTTTCCGTTATATCCCTGGAATGGCATGCAATACCAGCAATATGTTCATTAACAATAATAGGAGCAAAGCTTGCTTCAATCCACGATTCATCCCTCCCTGCAGATTGGGGAGTGTGAATCTCCGTTTGAAATGATTCTCCCAGAAGTGCTCTCTGGTAGAGTCCCCCCCAATATTTTAAATATTCATCTGGAACCCTATCAAAACTCAATAAATCATCACCCTGTTTAATTTCAGTTCCGGTATATTCCTGTATTTCCTTAACAAATGAACTGTTGGCGGCTATTAATTTAAAATCATTGGAAATACTCCATATAAAATCCTCCGTACTGTTAATAAGTGCTTCTTTATCTCTACGTTCAAATTCTTTTTGTTCTTCCGCCTTCCTTTTTCCTGTAATATCAATAGCCGTTACAAAAGCGCCAAAAATCTTTCCGGATTCATCTTTTGCCGGACTATACTTAATGGAAAAGTAGCTCGTTTTATCGTTTAAACCGGGAATTTCAATTTCCGATTCTTCAATATTCCCTTCTAAGACTTTCTTATAAATAGAGGCAACGATTTCTTTTCTTTCTGGCTATGTGTAATCTAAAATTGAATCAC
>JBGTCB010001085.1:0-5108 GCA_041748995.1 Saprospiraceae bacterium
ACTAACTAACTATTTGATTTCACTGAATTTATCGATTTTTAACCGCTGGATAAAATCCGACGCTCCGCCCCTGGTGTGGGTGCCCACCGTCGAATACTAAGCCGGAATCACCTCTCAACAAAACTTGGGTCACTGAAATGCATTCCATATTTTATTGATGCCGGGAAACAAGCAAATATGCCAGGATACAAAGCATTGCCGACCTGGATTAAGCAGGGAAAGGATCTAAAATTAATTGACAATAAAATCAGGCAAACCCTTGGAGCTTAGGTGGGTATCGCAGCACTCCAACAGAAAGGGCTATTTCGACTGATATTTTCAAGTCAAAACGTTATGGGACACAAATGATCCACTTCAATCAAACCAACTATAAAGTCACTTTGCCTGATAGACATAAATATTATCTTTATCAAAAGAATATAACAAACACTACAAATTAATCAATGGAAATAACCACAAAGGATAAATATTCTTCCGGTTCGTCAAAATTATGAGGATTTTCTTTGCTGATTACAATCCCATCCGGCGTTGGTAAAATAACCATAAAGTCATATTTTTCTTTCGGAAATACGATCTCCTGTTCACAATTACACTCATAATCCAATACCATGAGTGACCATTTGGCACGTATTTTTGCAAGAGAGACTCCCGTATGATCCTTGTCTGGCTGAGCATGTGCAACTACTCTCAATATCTTCTTTCGATAAGGGTCATGTACTAAATTGACATAGGAACCCTGCATATTATAAAAATCTATCATAATGTCAAATTCAAGTCCATGTCGCAACAAGGGCAATGACTCCGGGAGATAGTAGCTCTTCACACATTTTATCTGTTTTCTTCTATTCTCATCATACAGATGAATTTCATGTGATCGTTCAAAACCCGCCCAAATACGATGGTTATCCAACACTATATATGGACTCATCAGCTCATAGCTTGAGTAATCATCCGAGACGTAAGCTTCAGGATAGTTGCCAAAAGTCTCATCAATAATCTGCTGACTCACATTATACCGGGCAATATACGGTACCTCGTATTCCTTCCTGGTATAACTCTGGCCGGGAGTGTTCATCCACCTGTGAATATACAAGTAAAGAAACGTCAGATTATTTGTAAAATGCATCCCGGCATTCCCCTTCTGTGGAAAGGTAGCGTAATAAAATCCATCAGGTCTGGTATAACCTTCAGGAATATTCAGAGGCAGATCAAAACTCCAGGTAGCGAGTATCTGAGCCTTATCATCAATCAGAAACAATTTTCTGCTCTGATTGGTAAAAAGAAAAATCGAATCCTGATTATGTACGAATAGGTCCCAAATTTTGGGAAATCCATCCGGCCCACCGGAAGTCAGGTGAATGGTTTTGACTAAAATTTGCTTATCCAGATCAAAAACATGAATATTACGCGACAAATCGTGATAGGTCCAGAGATGAACACTTTCTCCTTCAACATAGATGTCATGCCATTGGTAATCATAGGGGACTCCATCAACTGGTATCCTTATTGAATCAATGATCACCGGATCATCCGGAGCACATGTCCTGCAGTACGGATCCCGGCCGCAGGAAATGATTATCCCGGTCATAACCACTATAAATCTGGTTTGAAAAATCAAATCAGTCATCCCCATAAGATACAAACTTTCATGAAAGTGTAATTAGTAGGGACAATATTCAGGATAAAGTGTCTGTGGAATGACTACGATTATCATCCATGCCAAAAACTATAAGGAAGCAATATCTACTTCATATCCTTTAGTTTCAACAAAGCTAAAACTGGATTTGAATTTGAGGTAACTTGAGAAGCCACTTCGGATAAATTAGAGGGGATCTTAATTGTATTTCTATCAAATTCAAGTATTGATGGATAAATATGTTCCGCGTCCAAAATCAGGACAATATACGAGCCTTGATCATCACTAAATCCCGTATAATCAGATAGATAGGACATATACATTAAGAAGGGATATCCGGAATCATCATGAACCCGGTCAAACATATACGACTTCCCTCTATTCTTATCATAGAACACATAATATTTCCTACTGTTCATCTTAAATGTAAGCACCATCCGATCCTTCAGGTCACAAACGAGGTTAAAAATCAAAAACTTTTTTTGCTCTCCGAACAACTGATTGCTAACCTGTCCTATTTCATTACCAGCAGAGATTAACGCTTTCAAATCTTCGGATGTAACCGCCCAGGGACCCAGGTCCATCTCCAATATTTTCTCAAATTTCTTTGATTCGAATGATAATCTATATATATCCGGTTCGAAATTACTGTAAAAATGTTTGTCTTTCGATTGATAGATATTGCTGAAATGTTGAAATAAATCTGCAACAGAATTGGGATGTCTGCTCAAATCCCAGTCCTTCCCTTTCGCCTCCCCCGTATGCGTGAGGAAATTAAGTGCGTGAGTATCGGTTGAATTATAGGCAATGTATCCATCATGGACTTTCATCACTTTATGATACCGCTCAGGCAGGCTAATATCATCGCCGATTTTATTGAAATCGGGTGCATGAAATAGAGAAAGCTTCGTATCATGCAATACATGTAAGGTATCCCCAACCAGGTCAAAATCACTAATGGTACTAATGGGTTCCCTGATATCAGGATTGGAAGCAAGCTGAAACAACGATTCACCCGCCTTATTAAATACCCCTAATTTGCAATCACCAGCATCCCTGCATGCAAGATAAATAATGTAGTTGTCTTTGACCTCTAACTTATCCGCATCGGCGCTTAGAAATGTAGGGAGTTGACCTAATGGGATAAATCGTATCGAATCGATCCACTCAGACAATACCATCTCACCCTGATTCACAATCATGGAAATCCGGGCTATCTGCCCTGATTTTCCGGAGGTATCTGATGGCTGGTTCTTACCGCAAGAGATCCATACCAGCCCAAGGAGAATTTGAATTAGCAGGAAAATTCTTCGAGTTTTTTGCATAGCATTGCAGTTATTGAATTAATTATTGAATTAGATTATCGTATCGGACCACAAATACCACCTAAAATCCCAAGTCTTATCAAAACTATTTCAACCGGATCTACCTGACCATCACAATGAAAAATCTAAAAAATAATCCGCACAATATCAAAACGTGTCCTATCTCTGTATTCAACCAGGGTTTCTACCAGAAATGTATCCTGACCAATCTTCGCATGAATCTTTCGGCACATTTCTGGCAACTTAATGTCAGTACATTTTAGACCAATCACTATCATATAGAGAAATATATCGATGGTATATAGTTTTTTTCCGGACACCTCCTTAACAGTATAGTGTACTATATTGACACCGTCCTGACTAAATAAATCGTAAATCTGAGATATCTTGCCAAAATCGTTTATTGTATAGTTTTCACCATTTATCGATGGGTGTCTAAAGAACTCCAAATCCAACTTCACTTCTAAGTATGGATTGACATTAGCTTCGAGATCGCCCGATTCTAGTTTTGACAGATCTATGTTGGGGCACTTCAGTTCCCCTGAAGAATAGATTATGTACCAAGTAGCATCTGATCATCCAACGGACTATCTAATCATTGGTGTGAAGCTGAAGCCTTTGATAAATGCACCCAATGTCTCGGTGAGTATCATCGCCTTATGGCCAAGAATTTGCTCCCATTCAGCAAGGATTCTTCGTTCACCGTGTCGATCAATATCATCTAAAAATAGTGAAAAATTTCTAGCAAGGTTGTTACGTAGAAATGGTAAAGCAGGAGATCGCACAAATAAGTCATCTGGCTTATGAGCTGGCGGGCCATCAATAATGGCACAGTCAAATCTACTATGGACTATATTTGACATTGATTGCAAGTTGTACCATTCAAGAATATTACTCGTCAAAGAGCAAGGATTTAGTGGGGCGTGAATTAATGTAACGTAATGATCCAGTTTTTCTCGTAAGAGATAAGATCTTAAAATCTCTAGGCAATCTTCGTTGTGATCAATCGAAACAATTCTAGCTTCTGATTGCAACATTGCAATTAACCGGGCGAATAGCAAAGTCGATAATCCGCTGCCAAATTCGATGATACTTGTTCTTTTGTTTAAAATTATGTCATTACAGATTATGAGAATTGCACTGGGACGCATCGAATATATGGTATAGGGAAAGAAAATAGGTCCAAGTAATGGTGTCACAATACTGGCAGCCAATATATCATCTGTCTTTCTTCGTTGTTGTTCTAAGATTTCAATTATACTTTCCATATAGAAAAAAGCAAATGCTTCAATTTTTACCGAATATCTCCAAAATAATGCAAATTCCTTTGTATCACAGCCTATTTTCCAACGAGTCTCAGAATGTAATATCAAGACCTCGGTTAACTTTTCAATTAAATATATTCCCCTAATTCAATCTAATGTCTCTAAAAAAATAATCTGCAACTATTTGCCTTGGACCGGCTATCATCAAAACCATCGATAATCAGTTGGTTTGGTAGCATTAATATGCGGGAGTCTAAGTACCCTGAGTTTCAACTGGTCTGCATCTCGTTTAATCTTTCTCAAGGTTATCAAATCTCACCTCCATCCATATCCACCAATTTTCCGTAAAGGCCTGATCCTATTTTTCACACTTAAAATCAGCTGCTCTTATTTCAATATCAACTAAATCTAGTAAAATTCGCTCTAAATAATCACTATCGTACTTCTGATCTATATTCTTAAACTTCAACAAGGCAGATTGCAGGTCATGGCATTGTAATAAACTTGATATTCTACAATCAATCTGGGTCCTAGTATCATTTCTAATATCTCCAAAACTACCCAAGCCTAGTGTCTCTATCCTAATAGCATTTCCTGGCTGAT
Organism: Saprospiraceae bacterium; assembly: GCA_041748995.1. Taxonomy (GTDB): domain Bacteria; phylum Bacteroidota; class Bacteroidia; order Chitinophagales; family Saprospiraceae; genus JABDMH01. The sequence goes on from JBGTCB010001085.1 coordinate 4,830, forward strand.
CCCAATTCATATTGAGGGGATAAACCAGCATTGGTGTTAACGCATATATAGATTCCTTAATCGAGTTTATACCACCATGTGTAATAAATAATTCAGCATTTCTTAATACTTCAAACTGATTAAAATTAATAAAACGTACCACATGTGTCCAAGATAAATACTTATTAAAAAAATAGGTACTCAGAGTCAAGGAATTAGGCCTTGAGCAGAGCGTATTTCGAAATGGATCCTATAGATTATCAAATAATGTATTCTGAGGAGGTGCATGAGCCTTTTCAA